>NZ_JBITDK010000010.1:0-228305 GCF_044454165.1 Streptomyces sp. NPDC051567
ACATTCCGAACCCGGAAGCTAAGCCTTTCAGAGCCGATGGTACTGCAGGGGGGACCCTGTGGGAGAGTAGGACGCCGCCGAACAATTATTCCGGGAAAGCCCCGCACCTTATGGTGCGGGGCTTTCCTGCGTTCAGGGCACGGACGAGGTCTCCTGTAGGGTCAGGGGCATCGATTCGACCAAATTTCTACCGTCACAGTGGAGGCCCCCGGGTGGAGGTCCAGGAGACTCGGGTCCAGACCGACCGAATTTTCACCATTCCGAACGTCCTGAGCATGGCTCGCCTCGCCGGCGTGCCCCTGTTCCTGTGGCTGATTCTGACGAAGAACGACGGCTGGGCGCTGGCCGTTCTCATGCTCAGCGGGATCAGCGACTACCTCGACGGGAAGCTCGCGCGGCGCTGGAATCAGATCAGCAACCTCGGCCGGCTCCTCGATCCCGCCGCGGACCGGTTGTACATCCTGTCCACGCTCTTCGGCCTGACCTATCGGGGTCTGCTGCCGCTCTGGCTCACCTGCGCGCTGCTCGCCCGTGAAGTGATGCTGCTGGTCATGGTGTGGATTCTGCGCCGTCACGGCTATCCGCCGCCGCAGGTCAACTTCCTCGGCAAGGCGGCGACCTTCAACCTGATGTACGCCTTCCCCCTGCTGTTGCTCAGCGACGGGTCGGGCTGGCTGGCCTGGACGGGCTCTGTTTTCGGATGGGCGTTCGCAGGATGGGGTACAACGCTCTATTGGTGGGCAGGAATCCTTTACGTGGTGCAGGTCCGTCGTCTGGTCAAGGCGGACACCACCGCCGATTGAGCCCGCGAGGCGCCGGATGACACGGAGGAGTTGCGAAGTCACCGTCCGAGACGGGTGAGGTCGGCAAGACCGTCGTCTCTCAAGGAGGACTCTTCCGACATGAAGGCCGTCGTGATGGCCGGTGGTGAGGGCACCCGTCTTCGCCCCATGACCTCAAGCATGCCCAAGCCGCTCCTGCCGGTGGCCAACAGGCCGATCATGGAGCATGTGCTCAGGCTGCTCAAGCGGCACGGGCTCAGTGAGACCGTGGTCACCGTGCAGTTCCTGGCATCGCTCGTCAAGAACTATTTCGGTGACGGCGAAGAACTCGGCATGGAGCTCACCTATGCCAACGAGGAGAAGCCACTCGGCACCGCCGGCAGCGTGAAGAACGCCGAGGAGGCATTGAAGGACGATGCGTTCGTCGTCATTTCCGGCGACGCGCTCACCGACTTCGACCTCACCGACCTCATCCGTTTCCACAAGGAGAAAGGCGCACTGGTCACGGTGTGCCTGACCCGGGTGCCGAACCCACTGGAATTCGGCATCACGATCGTGGACGAGGAAGGCAAGGTCGAGCGCTTCCTGGAGAAGCCGACCTGGGGCCAGGTGTTCTCGGACACGGTCAACACCGGTATCTACGTCATGGAGCCCGAGGTCTTCGACTACGTGGACCCGGATGTCTCCGTCGACTGGTCCGGTGACGTCTTCCCGCAGCTGATGAAGGAAGGCCGGCCGATCTACGGCTATGTGGCCGAGGGCTACTGGGAGGACGTCGGCACCCACGAGAGTTACGTCAAGGCACAGGCCGACGTGCTTGAGGGCAAGGTCCAGGTGGAGATGGACGGCTTCGAGATCTCGCCCGGGGTGTGGATCGCCGAAGGCGCCGAGGTCAGTCCCGACGCCGTGCTGCGCGGGCCGCTGTACATCGGGGACTACGCCAAGATCGAGGCCGGGGTCGAGATCCGTGAACACACGGTCATCGGGTCGAACGTCGTCGTCAAGAGCGGTGCCTTCCTGCACAAGGCCGTCGTCCACGACAACGTGTACATCGGGCCCCACAGCAATCTGCGCGGCTGCGTCATCGGCAAGAACACCGACATCATGCGGGCCGCGCGGATCGAGGACGGGGCCGTCATCGGTGACGAGTGCCTCGTCGGCGAGGAATCGATCGTCCAGGGGAACGTGCGGGTCTACCCCTTCAAGACCATCGAGGCCGGTGCCTTCGTCAACACCTCGGTGATCTGGGAGTCGCGCGGACAGGCGCATCTGTTCGGTGCGCGGGGAGTCTCCGGGATTCTGAACGTGGAGATCACCCCCGAGCTGGTGGTGAGGCTCGCCGGGGCCTATGCGACGACGCTGAAGAAGGGCGCGATCGTCACCACGGCCCGTGACCACTCCCGGGGTGCGCGGGCACTCAAACGGGCGGTGATCTCGGCGCTCCAGGCCAGCGCCATCGACGTCCGCGACCTGGAGAACGTACCGCTGCCGGTGGCCCGGCAGCAGACCGCGCGGGGCAGCGCGGGCGGGATCATGCTGCGGACCTCGCCCGGGGTGCCCGACTCCGTGGACATCATGTTCCTGGACGAGCGCGGAGCCGACCTCTCGCAGGCACAGCAGCGCAAGCTCGACCGGGTGTACGCGCGGCAGGAGTACCGGCGGGCGTTCCCCGGGGAGATCGGTGACCTGCAGTTCCCGTCGAGCGTGTTCGACTCCTACACCGGCTCGCTGCTGCGGCGGGTGGACACCACCGGGGTCGCCGACGCGGGGCTCAAGGTGGTCGTGGACGCCAGCAACGGCAGCGCCGGGCTGGTCCTGCCCAGCCTCCTGGGCCGGCTCGGGGTGGACGCGCTGACGATCAACCCGGGTCTCGACGAGTCCAGGCCGACGGAGACCACGGAGTCCCGGCGGGCCGGGCTGGTACGGCTCGGGGAGATCGTGGCCTCGGCGCGGGCGGCCTTCGGGGTCCGCTTCGACCCGGTGGGGGAGCGGATCTCCCTGGTGGACGAGCGCGGGCGGATCATCGAGGACGACCGGGCCCTGCTGGTCCTGCTCGACCTGGTGGCCGCGGAGAAGCGTGGCGGCAAGGTGGCGCTGCCGGTGACCACGACCCGTGTCGCCGAGCAGGTGGCGGCCTACCACGGCACGCAGGTGGAGTGGACGACGACCTCGCCCGACGACCTGACCCGGGTGGGCCGGGCGGAGAGCACGATCTTCGGCGGGGACGGCCGGGGCGGGTTCATCGTCCCGGAGTTCAGCAGTGTGTTCGACGGGTCGGCGGCCTTCGTGCAGCTGCTCGGGCTGGTGGCGCGGACACAGCTCACGCTGAGCCAGATCGACGCCCGGATTCCGCGGGCGCACGTGCTCAAGCGGGACGTGCCGACGCCGTGGGCGGTGAAGGGGCTCGTCATGCGGCGGGTCGTGGAAGCCGCCGGGGACCGGCAGGTGGACACCACCGACGGGGTGCGGGTGGTCGAGGCCGACGGGCGGTGGGCGCTGGTCCTGCCGGACCCGGCGGAGGCGGTCACCCACCTGTGGGCCGAAGGCCCCGACGACGCGTCCGCGCAGGCGCTGCTGGACGAGTGGGCCGGGGTGGTGGACGGCGCCGGGCACTGAGCCGGGCACTGAGCGCCGGGCGCGGGGCGCCGTAGGACGGGGCTCCGGCGGGCCGGGTACGGGGAGGTGCCCGGCCCGGTCCGCCGGACGGACGCGTTCGGCGCGCACGGCGCCGACATGCGACGATGTGCGGCATGTCGCAGCCGTCCCCCCACCGGAGTCCGGCGCCGCCGCCCGCGCGCCCGGACGCCTCCATGTCGCTGCTGACGCACGTGATGGACCACAGCCTCGACGAGGGCTACGCGGAGGCCGCCGCCCGGCGCGAGGCGGAGGGCACGGCGGGTCTGCCGCGCCCCCTCAAGGCCAAGCTGATGCTCGCCGCCGCGCTCGTACTCGTCGCCACGGTCGTCACGCTCGCCGCCGCCGAGGCGCGGGTGGCCGCGCCCGTGCTGGCCAGGGAGCGTCAGGAGCTGATCGGCCGGGTGGAGCGGGCGGACGGGCGGATGCACGGGCTGGAGCGGGACATCGAGGGGCTCCGGGCCGATGTCGCCGCCCGGCAGAGCAGGGCCCTCGAACAGCACGGCGGGGACCAGGGCCGGCTCGTGGCGTTGCTGTCGGGCGCCACCGAGGTGCGGGGACCCGGGATCAGGCTGGTCGTGGACGATGCGAAAGGGGCGTCGTCGGGCGGTGGGGGGCCGCGTGAGAGCTCCGGGTTCTCGGACACCGGCCGGCTCCGCGACCGGGACATGCAGAAGATCGTCAACGGGCTCTGGCAGTCCGGTGCGGAGGCCGTCTCGGTCAACGGGCAGCGGCTGACGTCGCTGTCGGCGATCAGGGCGGCCGGTGACGCGATACTGGTCGACAACAGGCCGCTGGCGCCGCCGTACGAGGTGCTGGCGGTGGGGGACGGGAAACGGCTCGCCGCCGCCTTCCGGGACTCCGCGGACGGCCACTACCTGCACGTCCTCCAGGAGAGCTATGGAATCCGCTCCAGCCTGTCCCCGGTGGCCGAGCTGCGGCTGCCGGCGGCGCCGAGCCTGACCCTCCGTACGGCCAGAGCAGCAGAGCAGCAGAAGGGTGCGTCGTGATCGCGGTACTGGGCCTCCTGGCAGGAGTGGTGGTCGGACTTCTGGTCCGGCCCGAAGTGCCGGCCGTGGTGGAGCCGTATCTGCCGATCGCCGTGGTGGCGGCACTGGACGCCGTGTTCGGCGGGCTGCGCGCGATGCTGGACGGCCTCTTCGACGACAAGGTCTTCCTGGTGTCGTTCCTGTCGAACGTGGTGGTCGCCGCGCTGATCGTCTTCCTCGGTGACGAACTGGGCGTCGGCGCACAGCTGTCCACGGGCGTGGTCGTGGTCCTGGGCATCCGGATCTTCTCCAACGCCGCGGCCATCCGCCGGCACGTGTTCAGGGCGTGAGGCCGGTGCGTACGGACGACACCCCGCAGGAAGAGCCGAAGGACGAGGGTGCCCGGCCGCCCGCGCCGACGGGCCGGCAGCGGCTGCTGGCCGGGCTGTGGCCGCCGCGGGTGAGCCGGGCCCAACTGGTCGTCGCGTTCCTGCTCTTCGGCCTCGGTCTGGGACTGGCCGTCCAGGTGCGGTCGAACAGCGAGTCCGGCGCGCTGCGCGGAGCCCGTCAGGAGGACCTCGTGCGCATCCTCGACGAGGTCGACGGGCGGACCAAGCGGCTGGAGGACGAGAAACAGCTGCTGGAGGCGCAGCGCAAGGAGCTGGAGAACAGTTCGAACCAGGCCGAGGAGGCCCGTCGGCAGACCGTCGAGAAGGAGCGTCAACTCGGAATCCTGGCCGGTACGGTGGCGGCGCAGGGCCCGGGGATCACGCTGAGGATCACCGATCCCACGGGCGAGGTCCGGTCGGACCAGCTCCTGGACACCCTGCAGGAGCTGCGGGCGGCCGGGGCCGAGGCGATCCAGATCAACGGGGTGCGGATCGTGGCGGGCTCGTACTTCACGGACGAGGACGGCGGGGTCGGGATCGACGGCAGGAAGATCACGCAGCCGTACGAGTTCAGGGTGATCGGCAAACCCCAGGACCTGGAGCCGGCCCTCAACATTCCCGGCGGTGTGGTCCAGACGCTGGAGAAGGAACAGGCCACCGTCGCCGTCACACGGTCGGCGAAGATCGTCGTGGACGCCTTGCGGCCCGCGAAGCAGCCTGACTACGCTCGGTCGTCACCGTCGTGAAACGGGACGGGACGTGGAGCCGCTCACGCGGGCGGATGCCTGCGGGGGGTCGGCGCACCGAAGTCGCGGTGCGTGGTGGAAACTGTCTGATGGTTACGGACGTTGTGAGGATGTCCGGGTCGGCAGGTGTGTGCATGCGAAGTTCGTCCTGCCCCACGGGCGGGTCTGTTTCGGTCAAGGGGAATCGCCCGTGAAGTTGTTTGAGAAGTTGTTCGGAAAGAAGAACCGCGAGGAGAGCGGGGCGCCCAGGCACCGCGCGGGGCATGTGGAGGGGGAGGGCCAGGGAGACCGGCCGCTCTTCCGGGACGAGGTGGGCGGCGTGGACGGCCCTTCGGGCGGACACGGCGCGTCGCCTGTTGACCCTGCCGGTACCGGGCGCATAGGTTTCGGTGAACCATCAACCTCAAGTGCGGGTGGAGGGTTTGTCTCCGACCCGTATGCCACCAGTGCTTCCGCGGGGCAGCCGCGGCGCGAGGAGCCGTCCATGCCGGCCGTGCAGATCTGTAGCAGGTGCGGGCACCGCAGCGACGCGGTCAGCCGCTTCTGCTCCAACTGCGGGGCGCCGCTGCGGGCGGGTCTGACGCCGGAGCGCGCCTCGGAGACCACGTCCACGATCTCGATCTCCGGACTGGAGGCCTACGAGGCCGAGGTGTCGGGGCAGGGGCACATGCCGTCCTCGCTCTCCCCCGAGGCCCAGGCCGCGGTGGAGGCGCTGCCGCCGGGTTCCGCCCTGCTCATCGTGCGGCGCGGACCCAACTCCGGCAGTCGCTTCCTGCTCGACGGCGAGCTGACCACGGCCGGCCGCCACCCGCAGAGCGACATCTTCCTGGACGACGTCACCGTCTCCCGGCGGCATGTCGAGTTCCGCAGGGGCCAGGAGGGCGGTTTCACCGTCTCCGACGTCGGCAGCCTCAACGGCACGTACGTGAACCGTGAGCCGATCGACGCGGTCGCCCTGCACAGCGGCGACGAGGTGCAGATCGGCAAGTACCGGCTGGTCTTCTACGCGAGCCTGCGGGGCATCTGACCCTCCCCCGGACTCCGTCCGGGGGGACCCCAGGAAAGGTCTCATGCTGCGTACCCCGACCGGCGGTGCCCCGAAGAACGGCACCGCCGGTACCACCGGACCGGCCGGGCGGCTGGTGAGCATCGGCACGGTGATCACCGTGCTGCGTGACGAGTTTCCCGAAGTCACGATCTCGAAGATCCGTTTCCTGGAGGCGGAGGGGCTGGTCGAGCCCCGGCGCACACCTTCCGGATACCGCAAGTTCAGCACCGGCGACGTCGAGCGGCTGGCGCACGTCCTGCGCCTGCAGCGTGACCACTACCTGCCGCTCAAGGTCATCCGGGAGCAGCTCGACGCGCTCGCCCGCGGCGAGCAGATCCGCATCCCCGCCCCGACGGCGCACGGGGACTCCGGCGCCCCGACGGGCCCTGCTGCCGTCTACGGCGCGGTCGGCCGCGAGCGGCCCCCTGCGGCCCGGGTGGACCGGGCCGCTCTGATGGCCGAGGCCGGGGTGGACGAGGCGCAGCTGGCCGAGTGGGAGTCCTACGGGCTGCTGTCGGAGGTTCCCGGCGGCGGGTTCGACGCCGGGGCGGTCACTGTGGCCCGGCTCGTGGCCGACTTGGGCCGGTTCGGTCTGGAACCGAGACACCTGAGGGCCATGAAGGCCGCCGCGGACCGGGAGGCGGGCCTGGTGGAGCAGGTCGTCGCCCCGCTGCGCCGGCACCGCAATCCGCAGACCAGGGCCCATGCCGAGGCCACCCTGAAGGAGCTGGCGGGGCTCTCCGTACGGCTGCACGAGGCGCTCGTGCAGACCGCTCTGGGGGTCCGGCCGCACTGACCTGGGGGAGCCCGGGGAGGGGCCCGACTACCCAAACCTGCCGGGCAGGTCCTAGGGTTGCTGTGTGAACGAGCTCGACGTAGTGGGTGTCCGGGTGGAAATGCCCTCGAACCAGCCGATCGTGCTCCTGCGTGAAGTGGGAGGCGACCGGTACCTCCCCATCTGGATAGGTCCGGGGGAGGCGACCGCGATCGCCTTCGCGCAGCAGGGGATGGCCCCTGCCCGGCCGCTGACGCACGACCTGTTCAAGGACGTGCTGGAGGCGGTCGGCGAGGAGCTCACCGAGGTCCGGATCACGGACCTGCGGGAGGGCGTCTTCTACGCGGAGCTCGTCTTCGCCAGCGGGGTCGAGGTGAGCGCCAGGCCGTCCGACGCCATAGCGCTGGCCCTGCGGACGGGGACGCCGATCTACGGCAGTGACGGCGTGCTGGCCGATGCCGGGATCGCGATTCCCGACGAGCAGGAAGACGAGGTGGAGAAGTTCCGCGAGTTCCTCGACCAGATCTCCCCCGAGGACTTCGGCGGCGGCCCGCAGTGAGGCACGGGCCGCGTCGGCCCCGTCACCCACGGGGAACCACCGCCTCATTCGAGTAGCCTTTCCCCGCAAAGGGGCACGCGAAACCACTCTCAGGGTGATTATCACTCGGCATGCCGAGTGTGGCGATCGTTGACGCACCCCTGGTGACTGCCTACCTTCAAGGTGGCAGGTCGAGGACGGAGGGTCGGCGTGAGGATCACGGGCGACGGTACGACCGGGGGCATCCCCGCACGCGGTGACAGTGGAACGTATCCGCTGTACGGCGGTGCGGCGGGTTCCGCGCGCCGGCAGCCGGAGTCCACGCCGGTCACGGCGGTGGGTGGCGACCCGGCGCCCGCGCCCGCACCCGAACAGGTCGGCTACCGCGGGCCGACGGCCTGCGCCGCGGCGGGCATCACGTACCGGCAGCTCGACTACTGGGCGCGGACCGGGCTGGTGGAGCCGAGCGTGCGCCCCGCGTACGGCTCGGGCACGCAGCGCCTGTACAGCTTCCGGGACGTCGTCGTCCTCAAGATCGTCAAGCGGTTCCTGGACACCGGGGTGGCGCTGCAGAACATCCGCGCCGCCGTGCAGCACCTGCGTGACCGCGGCTTCTGCGACCTGGACCGCATGACACTCATGAGCGACGGCGCCACCGTCTACGAGTGCACCTCGCCCGACCAGGTCGTCAGCCTGCTCCAGGGCGGGCAGGGCGTCTTCGGGATCGCGGTGGGCGTGGTGTGGCGGGACGTGGAGAACGCGCTGTCGCAGCTCCACGGAGAGCGGGTGGACACCGGCGAGACCCTGGTGGGACACAACCCGGCCGACGAACTGGCCGCCCGCCGGAACAGGGCTGTCTAGTTTTTTGGGGCTCGGTTCTCCTCCGGGGCGCTCGGAGCCTGACTCACCAGGCCGTACGTGCTCAGAAACCCTCGTACCTCGGGTTTCCTCCGCGCGCTCGCCCTTGTTCCCCAGGCGCGCCCCTTCGGCTCACTCGCCTTCTTTCCCCGGGGTGTCGGTCTACCTCCGGGGTGCTTGAGGCCTGACTCAGGGGGCCCTCCGGCTCACTCGCCCGAAGGCCGGGCGGGGCGGGTGGGGTGGCAGGGGGGCAGGGGGCGGTGGTGTGGCCGGGGTCGGGATGTCAGAGGGGTAGGGCAGCATCGGAGGTGTGAGATCCGTGCCGACCATCCTGCATCTGGACATGGACGCCTTCTACGCCTCCGTGGAACAGGCGTCGAAGCCGAGCCTGCGCGGGAAAGCCGTGATCGTCGGTGGGCTCGGGCCGCGCGGGGTCGTCGCGACCGCCTCCTACGAGGCCAGGCGGTTCGGGGTGCATTCGGCGATGCCGATGGCGCAGGCCAGGCGGCTCTGCCCGAACGGCGCCTGCCTGATCCCGCGCTTCGGTCTCTACCGGGCGGTCAGCGAGGTGGTCATGACCCTGCTGCGGGAGGTGTCGCCGCTGGTGGAGCCGCTCAGCCTGGACGAGGCGTTCGTGGACCTGGAGGCGGGCGGCGCCGCCTTCGACGCGGGGGCGGCCCGGGAGACGGGGGAGCGGCTGCGGGCGGAGATCCGGGCGGCCACGGGGCTCAGCGGGTCGGTGGGGCTGGCGGGGTCCAAGATGCTGGCCAAGGTCGCGTCCGAGGCGGCCAAGCCGGACGGACTGCTGCTGATCGAGCCGGGGACGGAGCGGGAGCTGCTGGCGCCGATGCCGGTGCGGACCCTGCCGGGGGTGGGGCCGGCCACCGGGGAGCACCTGCGGCGGGCCGGGATCACCACGGTGGGGGAGCTGGCCGAGGCGGGCGAGGACGAGCTGGTCCGGATGGTGGGCCGCTCGCACGGGGTCGGGCTGTACCGGATGGCGCTGGGCCTGGACGACCGGCCGGTGGTCGCGGAGCGGGACGCGAAGTCGGTGTCGGTCGAGGACACCTTCGACGTGGACCTGCACGACCGGGTGCGCATCCGTGAGGAGGTCCGCAGGCTCGCCGACCGGTGTGTGGAACGGCTGCGGGGGTCCGGTCACTCGGGGCGCACGATCGTGCTCAAGGTGCGGCGGTACGACTTCTCGACGCTGACGCGGTCCGAGACGCTGCGGGGCCCGACGGACGACCCGGCGGTGGTGCGGGAGGCGGCTGCCCGGCTGCTGGAGGCGGTGGACACCACGGGAGGCGTGCGGCTGCTGGGGGTGGGGGTGACGGGGCTGACCGACTACACGCAGGAGGACCTCTTCGCGCAGGCCGCCGCCCAGGAGCGGGAACAGGAACAGGAACAGGAACGGGAACGGGAGCGGGAGCGGGCCGCTCGGGAGCCGGTCGGGAAGGCGCCCGAAGGCAAGCGTCCGGAGGATGTCGGTGGGGTGGAGAAGACAGAGGGGGCGGAAGGGGCTGGTGCGGCCACCGGGGTGACGGATACGGGGCCGGGGCCGGGAGCGCTGCCCGGCCCCGGTGTCGCGCCGGAGGCGGCCGAGCCCGCTCCCGGGCGGCACTGGGTGCCCGGGAGCGATGTGCGGCACGCGGTGCACGGGCCCGGGTGGGTGCAGGGCAGCGGGGTCGGGCGGGTGACCGTACGGTTCGAGCGGCCCGGGGCGGAGCCGGGCCGGGTGCGGACCTTCCGGGTGGACGACCCCGAACTGGAGCCGACCGATCCGCTGCCGTTGCCGGGGGAGCGGCAGGCGGGCCCGTAGCCGCCGGGCCGGACGCCGTCGCGGGGCGGCAGGACGTCACCCCGGGCGGGGCTCAGCCTTCGTCGCCCGCCAGGCGGCCGAAGTCCCGGTCCTTCCCGGGCGGGGGCTCGGGGCGCTGGAACTCGGCCGGGGGGGTCACGTCCAGGCCGTAGTGGTGGTAGAGCTGCAACTCCTGCTCGGGGGAGAGGTGGCGGCCGACGCCGAAGTCCGGGGCGTCCTTGATGAGGGCACGTTCGAAGGGCACCCGCAGGGTGTCGTCCACCAGCTCGCTCGGCTCCAGCGGGACGAAGGCGTCCCGGCCGAACAGGCCCGTGCGGACCGCGGCCCATTCCGGGACCCCGGTGGCGTCGTCCAGGTAGACCTCGTCCACGGTTCCGATCTTGGTGCCATTGCGGTCGAACGCCTTGCGGCCGATCAGGCTGCGCGGATCGATGTCGGTCTGCACGGTCCCTCCAACTGGTCGCATTGGTCGCAACTCATCCGTATTCACTACAGAAAGGCATATCCGGAGAGGGGGCCACTCGACGGAGGCCCCGGCAACGCCGCTGGTAGGCTGGGTGACGGCTGTCGACCCTGTGCGGGAGAGTCCTCCGAGTGAGCACGACGGAGGCGCCGAAGGAGCAAATCCTCCCCGGAATCTCTCAGGCATACGTACCGCACGGACGAGGCCACTCTGGAAAGCAGGGGCGGGTACCGGGCGCGCAGCGCCGGTTCCGCTCCTCACCGACGGTGAAAGCCGGATCTCATCGGGGGCACCTCCCAGCGGTCGCTGGGCAAGATCCCCGCGAGGCCCGGTGAAACTCTCAGGTTGAGATGACAGAGGGGGAGGCCGTCCGGGTGCCCGCGCCGTGGTGCCCCTCGCAGGTCATACGACCAGGAGGCCTCCGTCATGACCGCCAACCGCATTCCGCTCTCCCAGCTGGAGCGAGGCATCCCCTTCGAGCAGCGCCACATCGGCCCGGACGCCGAGGCGCAGGCGAAGATGCTCGCCCAGGTGGGCTACGGCTCCCTGGACGAGCTGACCGCCGCCGCGGTGCCGGATGTGATCAAGACCGCCGGCGCGCTGAACCTGCCCGGGGCGCGGACCGAGGCCGAGGTCCTCGCCGAGCTCCGCTCGCTCGCCGACCGCAACCAGGTCCTCTCCTCGATGATCGGTCTCGGCTACTACGGGACCTTCACGCCGCCGGTGATCCTGCGCAACGTCATGGAGAACCCCGCCTGGTACACGGCCTACACGCCCTACCAGCCCGAGATCTCGCAGGGCCGTCTCGAAGCGCTCCTGAACTTCCAGACCGTCGTGGCGGAGCTGACCGGCCTGCCGACCTCCGGAGCCTCGCTGCTCGACGAGGGCACCGCCGCCGCCGAGGCCATGTCGCTGGCCCGGCGGGTGGGCAAGGTCAAGGGCGGCGTCTTCCTGATCGACGCCGACGCGCTGCCGCAGACCGTCGCCGTGATCGAGACCCGCGCCGAGCCGGTCGGGGTCGAGGTCGTCGTCGCCGACCTGTCCGACGGCATCCCGGCCGAGATCGCCGAGCGCGGCGTCTTCGGCGTGCTCCTCCAGTACCCGGGCGCCTCCGGCGCGGTACGGGAGATCAAGCCGGTCATCGACCAGGCCCACGGGCTCGGCGCCGTCGTCACCGTCTCCGCGGACCTGCTCGCCCTGACCCTGCTGACCTCCCCGGGCGAGCTGGGCGCGGACATCGCCGTGGGCACCACCCAGCGGTTCGGCGTCCCGATGGGCTTCGGCGGACCGCACGCCGGCTACATGGCCGTCCAGGCCAAGCACGCCCGCTCGCTGCCCGGCCGCCTCGTCGGCGTCTCCGTGGACGCGGACGGCAACAAGGCGTACCGGCTGGCCCTGCAGACCCGTGAGCAGCACATCCGCCGCGAGAAGGCCACCAGCAACATCTGTACCGCCCAGGTGCTGCTCGCCGTCATGGCCGGGATGTACGCCGTCTACCACGGCCCGGACGGCCTGCGGACGATCGCCCGGCGCACCCACCGCTACGCGGCCCTGCTCGCCGCCGGTCTGACGGCCGGCGGGGTGGAGACCGTCCACGGCGCCTTCTTCGACACGGTCACCGCCCGCGTGCCGGGCCGCGCCGCCGAGGTCGTCGCCGCGGCCCGGGAGCGGGGGGTCAACCTGTTCCGGGCCGACGCCGACCACGTCTCGGTCTCCTGCGACGAGACCACGCTGCGCGCCGATGTCGAGGCCGTCTGGGCCGCCTTCGGGGTCACCGCCGGCATCGAGGCGCTCGACGGGACCACGGCCGACGCGCTCCCCGAGGGCCTGCTGCGCTCGGATACCTACCTGACCCACCCGGTCTTCCACCAGCACCGCAGCGAGACCGCGATGCTGCGCTACCTGCGCAGGCTCGCGGACAAGGACTACGCGCTGGACCGGGGCATGATCCCGCTCGGCTCCTGCACGATGAAGCTCAACGCGACCACCGAGATGGAGCCGGTCACCTGGCCCGAGTTCGGCCAGCTGCACCCCTTCGCCCCGGCGGAGCAGGCCGAGGGGTACCTCACGCTCATCACCGAGCTGGAGGAACGTCTCTGCGAGGTCACCGGCTACGACAAGGTCTCCCTCCAGCCCAACGCCGGTTCCCAGGGCGAGCTGGCCGGACTGCTGGCCGTGCGCGCCTACCACCGCGCCAACGGTGACGCGCGGCGCACCGTCTGCCTCATCCCGTCCTCCGCGCACGGCACCAACGCCGCCAGCGCCGTGATGGCCGGCATGAAGGTCGTCGTCGTCAGGACGGCCGACGACGGCGAGGTGGACGCGGACGACCTGCACGCCAAGATCGACCAGTACCGTGACGAACTCGCGGTGCTGATGATCACCTACCCGTCCACGCACGGCGTGTTCGAGGAGCACGTCGCGGACATCTGCGCCCGGGTGCACGACGCCGGCGGCCAGGTCTACGTGGACGGCGCCAACCTCAACGCCCTGGTGGGCCTGGCCAAGCCGGGGCACTTCGGCGGCGACGTCTCGCACCTGAACCTGCACAAGACCTTCTGTATCCCGCACGGCGGCGGCGGTCCGGGCGTCGGCCCGGTCGGGGTCCGGGCGCACCTGGCCCCGTACCTGCCGAACCACCCGCTCCAGCCGTCCGCCGGTCCGGCGACGGGCGTCGGCCCGGTCTCGGCCGCCCCCTGGGGCTCGGCGGGCATCCTGCCGATCTCCTGGTCGTACGTGCGGCTCATGGGCGGCGAGGGGCTCAAGCGCGCCACCCAGGTGGCGGTGCTCGGCGCCAACTACATCGCCAAGCGGCTGGAGCCGCACTACCCGGTGCTCTACACCGGGCCGGGCAACCTGGTCGCGCACGAGTGCATCATCGACCTGCGTCCGCTGTCGAAGGCGACGGGGGTCAGCGTGGACGACATCGCCAAGCGTCTGATCGACTACGGCTTCCACGCGCCGACCATGTCCTTCCCGGTCGCCGGCACGCTGATGATCGAGCCGACGGAGTCCGAGAACCTGGCCGAGATCGACCGTTTCTGCGACGCGATGATCGCCATCCGCGGCGAGATCGAGCGGGTCGCGGGCGGTGAGTGGCCGGTGGACGACAACCCGCTGGCCAACGCCCCGCACACGGCCGCCGCGCTGGGCGGCGAGTGGAACCACCCGTACACCCGGGACGAGGCGGTCTTCCCGGCCGGGGTGACGGCCACCGAGAAGTACTGGCCGCCGGTGCGCCGGATCGACGGCGCGTTCGGCGACCGGAACCTGGTCTGCTCCTGCCCGCCGCTGGACGAGTACGAGAACTGAGCACGAGTACGAGAACTGAGCACGAGTACGAGTACGAAGCGCGCGAACCGGGCCGTACCGGCGTGAGGTCGCGCCCGGTGTGAACGCGGTGCGCGGACGGACGGCGTGAACGAGGGGCCGGTCCGGGAGATCTCCTCCCGGACCGGCCCCTCGCGCGGTGACGACAGGTCCTACGCGGCCCTCATCGCGTGTGCCGACGCGAGGGGGCGGTGCGGGGCGATGATCTGGCCGTCCGGCAGCAGCTCCCCGGTGTCCTCGAAGAGCAGGACGCCGTTGCACAGCAGGCTCCAGCCCTGTTCCGGGTGGTGGGCGACAGGGTGCGATGCCTCCCGGTCGGCGGAGTCGGCGGACGGGCAGGCTGGCTGGTGCTGGCACATGGATGCGCTCTTTCGCTGCGGAGTGGTCTGCGTGCTACGGCTCGATGCGTGGTTCATGGCCGTCCCCCTGGATCGTCCCCGCACCCGCGGGGCGCGTGGGCCTCAGTCTTCCCCCACGACAGCCGCTTCGCAGGCATTTCCCGGCAGCTGTCCTCATGGAGGGAAGACGCGTCACCCGTGCGGGCGGTTCAGACCAACTCCCCTGTCATTTCGGGTGGTTCGGTGGTGGCCCGGACGGGCTAGACCGAATGGGCCGTACGGGTCAGGCGGCGGGCGCGGCCATCGAGGGCGGTACCGGGGGTGCCGGAGGGGTCAGCCGGTGGGTCAGTACGGGCAGCAGCTCGGAGAGCAGGTGCGGCCGGTACGGGGCGATCCCGGGCGGTGCCGGGGCCAGGGGGACGAGCAGGTCCTCGGCGCCCGGCAGCCCGGAGGCGGCGTCCGCGCCCACCGCCCCGTGCAGCCAGAGGGTCAGCATGTACAGCTCCGGTACGGACAGCAGCCGGGGCTGGTAGCGCCGGCCGAGCGACTCCGCCTGGCGCAGGGCGCGTTCGGTCGCGGCGACGTAGGGGCCCTCGAAGAAGTGGGAGAAGACCCAGCCGTCCGGCGTCAGCCGGGTGTCGGCGGCGGCGACGAAGCGGTCGTCGCCACGGATCAGGAACCGCCAGCCGGTCAGCCGGGTGCGCGGCGGCCTGCCACTGGCACGCACCCGGTCCAGAACATGTACCGGAAGGGGGAGTTCCGCGGTCGCCGGGCCCTGGAGCGCGCGCAGGGCCGGAGTGTGCGCCTCATGGACGGCGGTGGGGGAGCCGAGTGCCTGAAGGACGCTGCGCAGAGCGGGCGCGGGAGCCGGAGGGACATGCAGCGGCATGGTGGGTCGCCTCTCACTTGGGAGACCTGTGGATCGGGGCAGGTACGACGGCGCTGTCGCATTCTGGGGCCGGACGAGGGCTGGGGGGCAATGGTCGCGCGCCAACTCTCTGCCTCGTTTGCGGAGTTTATACGACATGTGTTCACGCAGTGTTTCGGCTAGCCGTCCCGCCTATTGACGACAAGACGTTTACCGGTCCCGCTGCCGTGGCATTCGTGCCGATTGCGCGCAGGCATACCGCGCTGACCTCGAAGGTTACCGGACGATGGCTCGGCTGGAAAGCGTCTGTTATCCGCAACTGGCAAAGTCTGAGCTGATTTTGCGTGAGCCGACTTGCCAGGTGAATGTGCCGAAGCGCCCTTCGGCCAAACCGGCGCGCGCTCCTCGCCACTCGCGCACCGGGGGGCGTTATGGATCACCCTGCCGGGGCATCATCGACCGTGACGCGCGCCGGGGTGTCCCGGGCCAGGCCACTGGAGAAGGGACGCTTCGATGGGGGAGAAGGTCGTGGCGGGCGGATTCGACCTGTCCGATCGGCAGCGGTACCGGAAAAAGCTTCACGAGTGTCTGGAGGGATTGGAGCGACTTCTGGCAGAGAAGAGGTTCGATCGCCCGAAGAACATGATGGGGCTGGAGATCGAGTTGAATCTCGCGGGGCCCGACGGACTGCCGAGAATGGTGAACGCACAGGTTCTGGAGCGGATAGCGAGTACGGATTTCCAGACCGAACTCGGCATGTTCAACCTGGAGGTGAACGTCCTTCCGCACCGGCTCGGCGGCCGGGTGTTCGACCAGCTCGCGGAGGAACTCAGCGCCGGGCTCGGCTATGCCCACCGGCAGGCCGTCGAGGTGGACGCCGGGGTGGTGATGATCGGAATTCTGCCGACCATCTCCCGCGCCGACCTGGTGGCCGCCAACCTTTCGGCGGTGGACCGCTACTCGCTGCTGAACGAGCAGATCCTGATGATGCGCGGCGAGGACTTCACCCTCGACATCGAGGGCGTGGAGCGGCTGACCTGGACCTCCGGGTCGATCGTGCCGGAGGCCGCGTGCACCTCCGTCCAGCTGCACCTCCAGGTGACGCCCTCCCGGTTCTCCGACGTGTGGAACGCGGCGCAGGCGGTGGCCGCCGTCCAGATAGCCGTCGGCGCGAACTCGCCGTTCCTGTTCGGGCGGGAGCTGTGGCGGGAGTCGCGGCCCCCCCTCTTCCAGCAGGCCACCGACACCCGGCCGCCCGAGCTCCAGGCACAGGGGGTGAGGCCGCGGACCTGGTTCGGGGAGCGGTGGGTGGAGTCGGCGTACGAACTCTTCGCGGAGAACGTCCGCTACTTCCCCTCCCTGCTGCCGATCTGCGACGAGGAGGAACCGCTGCGGGTGCTCGCCGAGGGCGGGGTGCCGGGGTTGCAGGAACTGGTCCTGCACAACGGGACCGTCTACCGGTGGAACCGGCCGGTGTACGGGGTCGCGGACGGGGTGCCGCACCTGAGGGTGGAGAACCGGGTGCTGCCGGCCGGGCCCACCGTCGCCGACGTCGTCGCCAACGCCGCCTTCTACTACGGGCTCGTCCGCACCCTCGCCGACGAGGCGCGGCCGGTGTGGACCCGGCTGCCGTTCGCCGAGGCGGAGGCCAACTTCGACGCGGCCTGCCGGTACGGGATCGACGCGCGGCTGCGCTGGCCGCGCCGGGGGCGGGGCGGCCAGCTCGTGAGCGTGCCCGCGGTACGGCTGGTCCTGGACGAGCTGCTGCCGATGGCGGCGGCCGGGCTGGACGCCTGGGGCATCGCGCCCGCGGACCGGGACCACTACCTCGGCATCGTCGAGGAGCGCTGCCGTCGCCGGGTCAACGGCGCCACCTGGCAGGTGGACACCTACCACCGGGCGCTGGCGGCCGGGCTGGAGCGGGACGCGGCGCTGGCCGCGACGACCCGGCGGTACAGCGAACTGATGCACCGGGGCGATCCCGTGCACACCTGGCCCGTGGGCCTGGGGGAGGAGGGCGACTGAGCCCGTGACCGGGAAGGCACACACCCGCCCCCGGCGACCCGCGGTGCTCCCGTTCCCCGCCGACGAGGCAGTATGGGGTGGTCGTAACGGGATGGCGGGACGGGAGTCGGGCGTGCGGGCGGAGCCGGTACCGGTGGTCGTGGAAGGGTGCGGGGACGGACGGCGGGGTCTCCTGCGGACCGAGACGCTGCTCGTCCTGGCGCTGTCGCTGGGCGCGAGCGGCGTCTCGGCCCTCATCAGTTTCATCGGCTCGCTCACCAAGCCGGGCGGGCTCGGCCAGCAGGCCGCCACGCTCAACGGCTCGTACGCCCCCGGCCGGCCCTGGCTGGACCTGGCGTGGCAGCTGTTCGGCATCGCGAGCGCGCTCGTGCCCGTCCTGCTGGTGGCGCACCTGCTGACCCGCGAGGGCGCGCCGGGGCTGCGGGTCCTGGGCTTCGACCGCACCCGGCCCGGCGGGGACCTGGGCCGGGGGGTGCTGGTCGCGGCCGGGATCGGGAGCGCGGGGCTCGCCTTCTACCTGGTGGCGCGGGCCACCGGCTTCAACCTGACGGTGGTGCCGGAGGCGCTGCCCGACGTGTGGTGGAAGTTCCCCGTGCTCATCCTCTCCGCGGTGCAGAACTCCGTGGTGGAGGAGGTCATCGTGTTGGGCTACCTGC
Source organism: Streptomyces sp. NPDC051567 (assembly GCF_044454165.1). NCBI lineage: Bacteria > Bacillati > Actinomycetota > Actinomycetes > Kitasatosporales > Streptomycetaceae > Streptomyces > Streptomyces sp. NPDC051567. The sequence goes on from NZ_JBITDK010000010.1 coordinate 18,262, forward strand.
TGCGCCGCCTCGACGGCCTGGGCTGGTCACCGACGGCCGCGCTGGCGGCCAGCTCGCTGCTGCGCGGCTCCTACCACCTCTACCAGGGCATCGGCGGTTTCGTCGGCAACGTGGTGATGGGCGCCGTCTTCGTCCTCGCCTACCGCCGCTGGGGCCGGGTGGGACCGCTGGTCGTCGCCCACGCGCTCCTCGACGTCGTCGCCTTCGTCGGGTACGCGCTGCTCGCGGGCAAGGTGGGCTGGCTGCCGACGCCGTGACGGGCCGCCGGCCCAAGGGGGGCGGGATCAGGGGCGGGTGAGGTCAGGGGGCGGGTGAGGTCAAGGGGCGGTGAGGAGTTCCCCGTCCAGGACCGTGACCGCGTCCCCGGTCAGCAGGGTGCGGTCGCCCGCCAGGGTGACGCGGACCAGCCCCCGGCGCGCGCCGCCCTGGAGGCCGGTCAGTTCGGTGCGGCCCAGGCGCGCGGCCCAGAACGGGGCGAGCGCGGTGTGGGCGCTGCCGGTGACCGGGTCCTCGTCGATGCCGAGGGCCGGGAAGAAGCCCCGGGAGACGAAGTCGTACCCGCGGGAGGGGTCCTCGGCGGCGGCGGTGACGATCACTCCGCGCTCGGCGTAGGCGCGCAGGGCGGCGTGGTCCGGGGCCAGCTCGCGGACGGTCCGCTCGTCGGCGACCTCGACGACGAGGTCGCCGAGGTGGGGCGAGGTGTCGTGCGCCGAGCGGACCGTGACGCCGCCCAGGGCCCGGCCCACCTCGGCGGGGACATCGGCCGGGACGAGGGCGGAGGTCGGGAAGTCCAGGGTGATCGCGCCGTCCCCGGCGGCCTCGGCTGTGAGGACGCCGCAGCGGGTGGCGAAGCGGATCAGCCCCGTGGCGAGACCGGTCGCCGCCAGGACGTGGGCGGTGGCGAGCGTGGCGTGGCCGCACAGGTCGACCTCGGCGGCCGGGGTGAACCAGCGCAAAGCCCAGTCGGCGTCCCCGCCGGGCGGGAGGGGGCGGGCGAAGGCGGTCTCGGAGAGGTTGACCTCGGCCGCCACCCGCTGGAGCCAGGCGTCCGGGGGGAAGGCGCCGTCGAGGAGCAGGACTCCGGCGGGGTTGCCGTGGAAGGGGCGGTCGGTGAAGGCGTCGACGATTCGGATGCGCATGCCCCGACCGTAGGGCGGCTCCGGGGCCTGCGGCCAAGGCCAATCGGAGGTCACTGGCCTTGGACGTCCGCGAGGGTCGCCGGTCGCCGGTCACGGGCCGCGCGGATGCCGGTCGTGCGGGTGCGGTTTCGTGCCGGGCGCGTGCGGTGGAACGCGGCCCCGGCGGGCGCGCGTTCCGTACTGACGCCCGGTCAGATGTCGCGGGCCGGACAGGGTGCGGTCTCGGGTGCGTATCAACAGGTGCAAAACCCGTGACGGTACTGACGAGTCCCTGTCATGATGATCCGATGCAAGCGTCAAGGAGACCTGCCGGACTGGGGCTCGCCCTGGTCTCGGCGTTCGCGTTCGGTGGTTCCGGTGTGGCGGCGAAGCCGCTGATCGAGGCGGGTCTGGACCCGCTCCACATGGTCTGGCTCAGGGTGGCCGGGGCGGCGCTCGTGCTCTCCCCGCCGGCCTGGCGCCACCGTGGCCTGCTGCGCCGCAGGCCCGCCCTGATCGCGGGGTTCGGCCTCGTCGCCGTCGCGGGCGTACAGGCCTTCTACTTCGCCTCCCTGTCCCGGATTCCGGTCGGCGTGGCCCTGCTGCTGGAGTACCTGGGCCCGGCGCTGCTGCTCGGCTGGATCCGCTTCGTCCAGCGCAAGCCCGTGACCCGGGCCGCCGCCGCCGGGGCCGCGGTGGCCGTCGTGGGACTCGCCTGCGTGGTCGAGATTTGGTCCGGGATCGCGCTGGACCCGCTCGGGGTGCTGCTCGGTCTCGCCGCCGCCTGCTGCCAGGCGTTCTACTTCGTCTTCGCGGACCGGGGCGCCGACGGGGACGACGCGCCGGACCCGGTCGGGGTGATCGCGTACGGCATGCTCGTCGGCACCCTGGTGATGACGGTGATCGCCCGGCCCTGGGAGATGGAGTGGCGGGTGCTGGGCGGCGAGGCCGCGCTGGCCGGTACGACGGTGCCCGCGCCGGTGCTGCTCGGCTGGGTGGTGCTGATCGCGACCGTCTTCGCCTACCTGACCGGGGTGGTCTCCGTGCGCAGGCTCTCGCCGCAGGTGGCGGGCGTGGTGGCCTGCCTGGAGGCGGTCATCGCCACCGCGCTCGCCTGGGTGCTGCTCGGCGAGCACCTCTCGGGCTGGCAGATCACCGGGGGAGCCCTGGTCCTGGGCGGCGCCTTCATCGCGCAGTCCGCCCGCCCGGCCCCGCCGGCCGCCGTGGACCCGCCCGGACCGGCCCGGGAGACGGCGAACGCCTGACCGGCCACCGCCGGTTGACGCGACCGTCTCCGTGATCATGCTGATCGAGCCGGTGAGCGCGGCGGTGGTCGCCGTCCTGCTGCTCGGGAAGGGGCTGACGGGCGCCGTGGTGCTGGGCGCCGCCCTGTTGCTGACGGCGGTGGGGGCGCTGATCGTGGCGGAGGCCCGCCGCCCGGCGGGCGGACCGGTGGTGCGGTCCGCCGCCGGGGCTCAGAGCGCGGCGAGGTAGTCCGGTACCGCGGTCCCGGGGGCCAGGTCCGCGGCGGGCACGGGGGTCCCGTACGCCGGTGCGACCGGGACCACGCCCGACCAGTAGGGCAGGTCCAGGTCCTCGGGGTCGTCGTTCGGCCCGCCGGTGCGGAGCTTCGCGCAGACCTCGGTCAGGTCCAGCCGGATCACCGCCGTGGCGGCGAGTTCCCGGGCGTCGGCGGGCCGGGAGTCGGCGGAGCGGCCGGGCACGACGTGGTCGACCAGGGCGTTCAGGGCCGTACGGCACTCCGCCTCGTCGGTCACCTGGTGGGCGGTGCCGTGCACCATCACCGAGCGGTAGTTGAGCGAGTGGTGGAAGGCCGAGCGGGCCAGGACCAGCCCGTCCACATGGGTCACGGTCACGCAGACGGGCAGCCCCGGGTCGGTCCGTCCGGCGGCGAGCAGCGGGCGGGAGCCGGTGGAGCCGTGGAGGTAGAGCGCGTCCCCGACCCGGGCGAAGAGGGTGGGCAGGACCACCGGGGCGCCGTCCCGGACGAAGCCGAGGTGGCAGACGTACGCCTGGTCGAGTATCGCGTGCACCGTCGCGCGGTCGTAGCGGGCGCGCTCGCGGGAGCGGCTGGGGACGGTGCGGTCGGTGGGCGCGTAGGCGTCGGGCGCCGTCGCCCCGGCCTCCGGGGCCGTCTCGGTCGTCATGGCGGACTCCCTTGTACTAGTGCATACTTGGCTTTGTGCTAGGAGACTATCGGATCACAGGGCGCCGCGCATCGGACATCGCCGCGAGCGTCGAAGCGGGTGTGGGGACGGGCGCGCTGGCGCCGGGCGCCCCCCTGCCGCCGCTGCGGGAACTGGCCGCGGCCCTGGGCGTGAACCCCAACACGGTCGCCGCCGCCTACCGCACGCTGCGCGAACGCGGGGTCATCGAGACCGACGGGCGGCGCGGCAGCCGGGTCCGGGCCCGCCCGTCGAGCACCCCCCGGGACGCCCTGGGACCGGCGGTGCCGCAGGGCGTACGGGACCTCGCGTCGGGCAATCCGGACCTCTCGCTGCTCCCCGCGCTGGACGGGGCGCTCGCCGCGGCGGCCCGGCGGTACGGGCGGGCGCCGACCCTGTACGGGCAGGACCCGGTCGCCCCGGAGCTGGCGCGGCTGGCCCGCGCGGGCTTCGACGCGGACGGGGTCCCGGCCGGACCGGTCGCGGTGACCTCGGGCGCGCTCGACGGGATCGAGCGGGTCCTGGCCGCGCACCTGCGGCCGGGGGACGCGGTGGCGGTCGAGGACCCGGGATGGGGGAGCGTCCTGGACCTGGTCCCCGCGCTGGGCCTGCGGGTGCTGCCGGTGGCCGTGGACGACGACGGGCCGGTGGCCGGGGCGGTGGAACGGGCGCTGGCGCAGGGGGCGCGGGCCCTGCTGGTGACCTCGCGGGCGCAGAACCCGACCGGCGCCGCGGTCGGCGCGGAGCGGGCCCGGGAGCTGCGGGCGGTCCTGGCGGCCCACCCCGGGGTGCTGGTGATCGACGACGACCACGGCCACGGCATCGTCGACCTGCCGCTCTTCCCGCTGGGCGGGGTCACCCGGCACTGGGCACTGGTCCGCTCCACGGCCAAGGCGTACGGGCCGGACCTGCGGCTGGCCGTGCTCACCGGGGACACGGTGACGCTGGACCGGGTGCGCGGACGCCAGCTCCTGGGCCCGGGATGGGTGAGCCGGCTCCTCCAGTACACGGCGGTGGAGCTGTGGAGCACGGACGCGGTGGACCGGGCGGCGGTGGCGCGCTCCTACGGGGAGCGGCGCCAGGCACTGGTCGCGGCGTTGCGGGAGCGGGGGGTGCGGGCGCACGGGCGGAGCGGGATGAACGTCTGGGTGCCGGTCGCCGACGAGACGGGCGTGGTGACGAGGCTGCTGGCCGCCGGGTGGGCGGTGGCGGCCGGGGCCCGGTTCCGGGTGGAGGCGGCGGCGGGGGTGCGGGTGACGGTCTCACCGCTGGCCGTGGCGGAGGCGGCGGGGCTCGCGGACGCGATCGCCGCGGCCGTGCGGCCCGCCGGGGGCGGCCGGACCGGCTGACCCGGCGGCCCTGCCGGGCCCACGCCGTCCCGCCGTTGTCGCCGTCGCCGCCCGTCCCGGCGCCCGGCTCAGCCGGTGGTGCGGGCCGGGGTCCTGCGGGGGCCGGGCCGGGCCTGGGTGAGGGCGGCGCCCGCCAGGACGATCGCGGCGCCGACCGGGGTGTTCCAGTGGAGCTCCTCGCCGAGGGCCAGGACGCCCGCCGTGGTGGCGATGACCGGGATGAAGTAGGTGACCATCTGGGCGGTGGTCGGGCCGACCTCCGCCACCAGGCCGTACTGCATCTGCAGGGCCATGCCCGTGCCGAGCGCCCCCAGGGCGATCACCGCGAGCGTGGGCCAGAGCGGAAAGGCGGCCGGGGCCGTCGTGAACAGGGCGCTGACCAGCGTGAGCTGGAGCGTGGAGACCAGGAGCTGGGCCCCGGTCAGGGCCACCGGCGAGCCCGGGACGGAAGCCAGCGTGCGGCGTACGTAGATCCAGCCGACCGGGTAGCAGAGCGAGGCGAGCAGGGCGAGCGCGGTGCCCCGGGGGTCGATGCCCGAGAAGCCCTGCCAGGCGCCGAGGACGGTGAGGGCCCCGAGGAAACCGAGGCCCAGACCCGCGAAGCGGCGCCGGGTGGGGCGGTCCTCGGAGAGGGCGACCAGCGACAGGGCCATGCCCCACAGCGGGGAGGTGGCGTTGCAGATCCCGGCGAGGCCGGAGGGGATGGTCAGCTCCGCGTAGGCGAAGAGCGAGAAGGGGGCGGTGTTGAGCAGGACCGCCGCCACCGAGAGGTGACCCCAGGTGCGCAGCCCCCGGGGGAGCGGTTCGCGGCGGACCAGCAGCACGGTCAGGAGGGCGAGCGCGCCGAACAGGACCCGGCCCAGGGCGACCTGGAACGGCGCGTACGCCTCCGTACCCACCTTGATCAGGAGAAAGCTGAAACCCCAGACCACCGCGAGGACCGCGAAGCGGACGCGCCAGTCCAGCCGGCTGCCCCGGACGGCCGTCGTGGGCGAGGGGGCGGGGGAGGGCGGCAGGGTCGTCCGAGGGGCGGTGGGTGTGCTCATGAGGATCACTGTGCGTGCAGTGACATCGTAGGACAAGCGAGAATTCATGGACATCACGTCGTAGCATCGCTTACATGTTGAACCTGGACCGCCTGCGCACCCTCGACGCCCTCGCCCGCCACGGCTCGGTCAGCGGCGCCGCGGACGGGCTGCACGTCACCACCTCCGCCGTCTCCCAGCAGATGGCCAAGCTGGAGCGCGAGATCGGCCAGCCGCTGCTGGCCAGGAACGGGCGCGGGGTCCGGCTCACGGACGCCGGACGGCTGCTCGCCGACCACGCGGCCCGGATCATCTCCCAGGTGGAGCACGCCCAGGCCGATGTGGAGGCCCAGCGGGGCCGTGCCGTGGGCGAGCTGCGGGTCGGGGCCTTCCCGACCGCCATGCGCGGGCTGCTGCCGCAGGCGCTGACCGCCCTGCGCGCCGACCACCCGGACCTGCGGGTGCTCGTCCGCGAGAAGGAGCCCGAGGAGTCCATGGCGGCGGTCGTGCGCGGGGACCTCGACCTGGCCGTGGCCATCGACTGGCACAACAAGCGGATGCCGGTCCCCGCCGAACTGGCCCGGACGCACCTGCTCGACGACTCCGTCGACATCGCGGTACCGGCCGGTCACCCCCTCGCCGCCCGCCCGCAGGTCACCCTGGCGGAGTTCGCCGACGAGGAGTGGATCTCCTGGAACGAAGGCCAGTTCTGCCACGAATGGCTCGTGTTCACCCTGCGCGGCACCGGTACGGAGCCGCGCGTCACGCACATCGCCGAGGAGCACCACACCCAGCTCGCCTTCGTGGAGGCCGGGCTGGGCGTGTGCGTCGCGCCCCGGCTCGGCCGCGGACCGGTACCGCCGGGCGTACGGCTGCTGCCCGTGTGCGACACCGTACGCCGCCACGTGTACGTCGTCCGGCGCGAGGACGCCGGGCTGCGGCCCTCGGTCCGGGCCGCCGTCGAAGCCCTCCGGGAGGCCGCGGCCCGGCTGTAGGCCGGGGGCCCGGCCGCCGCCCCGCCTTCCGGCTTCCCGGTCCCGGTCCCGACCCCGACCATGGCCCCCGGCCCGGTCGGGCGGCCCGGCCGGCCCGGCCGGTCAGTTCGCGTTCAGCTTGCGGAAGTCCCAGGAGACCACCGCGTCCGGGGTCAGGCGTATCCAGGCGTGCCGGCCGTCGTGCGGCATCCGGTCGACACCGAAGTTCTTGGCCGGGAAGAGACGTTCGGGCTCCGCCAGCTCCGGACACGGCAGACCCGTGCGCGGGGCCTCGCCCACGAACACCGCCGAACCCGACAGCTCGACCCCGCGCAGTTCGCCGTAGGACTCGCCCGCGTCCACGACCACCGAGAGCCGCGGGTCCGCGCGCAGATCGGCCCAGCGGCGGCTGCGCGTGATCGAGTACAGCCACAGCGAACCGCCGTCCCAGACGAACCACAGGGCGCCGACGTGCGGACGCCCGTCCGGGGAGACCGTCGCGACCCGGCAGGTGCGCTGCTCGCGGAGGAAGGCGTCCACCTCCCCGGCGGTCATCATCACGCGGCGCCCTCGTAGCTGGTTCCCGTCCATCGGCCCTCCTGGTCCCCTTCACATCCGACGGTGTGCCAGGAATCATGGGGGCTCTTCCGTCGCCACACCAGGGGGAGCCGTGCCGGACCTCGATCCCGCCACCACCGCGCTGCTCACCGTCGAATGCCAGAACGGCGTCGTCGGCGAGGAGGGCGCACTGCCCGAACTCGCCGCGGAAGCCCGGGGCTCCGGGATGCTCGGCCGGGTCGCCGCCCTGGTCGACGCCGCGCACGGAGCCGGTGTCCAGGTGGTGCACGCGGTCGCCGAGCGTCGCCCGGACGGGGTCGGGGCCAACTCCAACGCCCGGCTCTTCCGGGCCGCCGGGCGACTGCCCGTGCGCCAGCTCGCCGGGAGCCTGGCGGTCGAGGTCGCCGCCCCGATCGTGGTGGCCGGGCGGGACCTGGTGGTCCGCAGGCTGCACGGCCTGTCGCCGATGGCCGGCACCGGCCTGGACGCCCTGCTGCGCAACCTCGGCGTCCGCACCCTCGTCGTCACCGGGGTCTCCTCCAACATCGCGATCCCGAACACCGTCTTCGACGCCGTCAACCTCGGCTACCGGGTCGTCGTCCCCGCCGACGCCATCGCCGGGGTCCCCGCCGCCTACACCGCCGAGGTGGTCCGCCACTCCCTCGCCCTGGTCGCGGACATCACCACGACCGAGGTGCTGCTCAAGGAATGGGCCCCGCCGCGCTGACCCCGTCGGCACAGAGTCGGCCGGTAAGCGATGCAGGACCCCTGCCTCCTCGGCGGTGATCCGGATGGACGGGGGTGTGTCCGCCCCGGCGGTCGTTGTGGGCCGGGCCGTCCGGACGCATTCGTCGGCGCGGTCGCCGAAGAACAGCGTCACCGCGGGCTCGGTCGCCGCGCGGACGGTCACGTCGGCCTGGCTGTCGCCCCGTAGACCCACTCCCGGCCGCCGCACCCGCCCCGGCGCGCCCACGGTGGACCCGAGTCGTCGGCCGACAGGCCTGCGAATCCACGGTTTGCTGTCGTCGGGGGAGCGTTTCATCCGGGTGTCGGAGGCCTTGTGACGCCCCCTCAGACCGGGGTGAACCTGCGGCGTACGCTAGGGGTTCCGTGCTACGGCGCGTAGAAGTGACATAAGGAAGGCTGATCGTGCGAACTCCCCTCTCATGGCTTGCCGGCAGGTACTCGCTCGAAGCGAGAAGTGTCGGACTGGCCGCATCGGGTTCGGTCGTGGCAAGTATCGCGATCATCGTGACCGGCGGAATTGTCCGTGTCACCGGCTCTGGCCTCGGCTGCACTGATTGGCCCATGTGCACGGGAGAGACCCTGGCCCCCACTGCGGAGATGGGGATTCATGGAGTAATCGAATTCGGTAACAGGCTCCTTACCGGGGTGTTGTGTGCGGTGGTGGGCTGGGTCATCATCACCGCACGGCTCCAGGAGAAGCCGATGCCCTCAGTGCTGCGCGGCGCCTGGGCGCAGTTCTGGATCGTCGTGCTGAACGCGGTCGTCGGCGGGGTCACCGTGTGGATGCGGCTGAGCCCGTACATCGTCGCCGCGCATTTCATCGCCGCCACGCTGTTGCTCACCGCCGCTGTGTACACCTGGCACGCGGCGTACACCGGCGCCGACGACGGAAGGGCCGCGCCGTCCCCGGCCGCCCCGGGGCTGTCCGCGCGGTGCCGGTCGTTGTCGGTGGCCCTGGTCTCGGTGACGGCCCTGCTGGTCGTCGTGGGGACTCTCGCCACCGGTACCGGGCCGCACGCCGGTGACTCCTCCGATGTGCCACGCATGCCCTTCAACTGGACGGCCGTGACGGTCGTCCACGGTGTGCTGGCCGCAGTGGTCCTGGTCCTGGCCTGCTGCCTGCTGGCCTCGCTTCCCAAGGGGGGCTCCGGCGCCGCGCGCCGCAAGACGGCGGTGTTCCTCGCCGTGCTCCTGGCCCAGGGCGGCGTGGGACTGGTGCAGTCGCTGACGGGCCTGCCTTCGCTCGCCGTCATCCTCCATCTGCTGGGGTCGGCGCTCGTGTGGGTCGGTGTACTACAGGTGCATCTCACGGTCAAGAAGCACGACTTCGGACAATCGATTCCACGTGGCAGCACACCGCTGCCCGGCGCGCAGATCGATGTGGCACACATCTGACCAGGGAGTCCCGGCGCGCCCGCCGCGTACACGCTTATCGGAGTTCGGTATTCCGGCCCCTTTCGACTATGATTTCCGGCCACGATGGGCGCCGGTACCGGAAAATGTTCTCGTAATTTCTCGCCTCCTCTTGCCAGGTTGAAGATCAATCGAGCGGAAGGAGGTGAAGGAAATGACTGACCACGAGGTTGTCGAGTACGAGGCGCCCGAAATGCTGCCGATCGGCGAGTTCTCTGAGCTCACGATGTGGTACGGCTGGGCCAGCAATGACGGTGAGGGTACGGCGATCATCTAATCGCCGTGCGCAAGTTCTGTTGGCTAGGGGGAATCCTTGGGTGCGTCATGGTTCATCGCTTTCCCGGAGAACGTCGATGACGCATTTCCGGGTAACACCGGACCAGCGGAGAACATCGCAATGCTGACCTATGCATCGGGCCGGAAATGGGTGGTCGCAGACCGATCCCACTCCCGCCTGGTTGCCGCGGAAGCAGGCGTCAGACGCCTCGCACTGTTCGGTGAGACGAAAACCGACGCGGGGTGTCTGGCCCGCCTGTTGGCACTGCACGACGAAGCCGCTGACCTGATGGCAGCCGCGCACGAGATCGCGGGCAGCTTCCACATCCTTTACACCGACGGCCGCTCTTCCTACGTCCAGGGGAGCGCGTCGGGCTTGCGTCAGGTGTTCTACGCCCGGTGCCAGGACGGCACCTACGTGGCATCCGACTCGGCCGAGCCTCTGGCCCGGCTGACCAGGGCCGCCCCGCGCATCGAGATGGTCGCCTGGGGGATGCTGCATCCGGGATTCGACTACGGGCTGACGAGCGGCACCTACTGGCAGGATGTCCACCGACTCCCTGCTGACCAGCGGATGCGTATGACTGCAGACCGGGTCGAGTTCAGTACCTGGTGGCGTCCCCCGGCACCGGATCTGTCGGTCTCCGAGGGCGCGCCGAAGGTGCGGGCCGCGCTGGAAGAGGCGGTCGCCGTCCGGGTCGCCACGGCCGGCGGCCTGTCGGCGGACCTGTCCGGCGGCATGGACTCGACCTCCCTCTGCTTCATCCTGGCCGGACAGGGCGCCCGGTTCCAGTCCTTCGTCGAGCAGACCGTCGACCCCAACCACGACGACGCCCACTGGGCAGCCATCGCTGCCGAGGAGATCGGCCGGCCCCTGACCGTGCTCGGCCCCGAGGACGTCCCCGGCCCCTACGACGGCATCTGGGAGCCCGGTCACGGGCTGGTCCAAGAGGTCCCGTACGGACTCGGCGAGCCGTACGGCCTGATCCGCAACCGGGCGCGGAAGACCGCGATGTCCAGGATCTTCGTGGCCACCGGGTCCGATGTGCACATCAGCGGATTCGGTGGAGACGAACTGTTCACGATCGCACCGTCGTACTTCAGCGACCTCTACGCGAGGGCACCCTTCCGGGCTGTCCGGGGCATCCGCGATCTCGCTCGGCTGCGCCGCTGGAGCCTGCCGTCCGTCCTGCGCGCGCTTGCCCGGCAGCAGACGTACCAGGGTTGGTTCGAGGAGCAGGTGCGTGGCCTGCACCTGCCCCGGCCGGATGCCCTGGGTCCCAGCCTGAACTGGGGCCCGCACCTGCATGTGACACCTTGGTCGACACCGGCCGCCGTCGAGGCCGTCCGCTCGGTCGCCGGTGCCGACGGCGCCGCACGTACCCCACAGGCGGCGACGCGTTCGGTACACACCAGCATCGCCGGACACCGGATCGGAGGACAACGACTCGGTCCGCTGCGCGCACTGATGGAGCACCAGGGAATCTCGTTGTCGCTGCCGTACATGGATGACGCGGTACTCCGGGCCGCCCTGGCGGTCTCGCGCGCCGAGGCGCTGCCAGGCACCGGATTCAAACCAGTGTTGAAAGCCGCGATGCGGGTGGGTGCGGCCCCGGGCACATCGTCGAGCGCGCTCTCCCGCTCGACCAAGGGCGAGTTCAGCATGTCGGTGCACCGTGGGCTGGCGCGCAACCGCCGGGCACTGCTCGGTCTGTTCGAGGACTCGCTGCTCGCCGAGCACGGCCTGGTGGACATCGACCGGCTGCGCGCCACACTGCGGGACACGATGCGCCCCGAGTACGAGACCAACGCCCTGGAACCGACCATCGCCGCCGAAGCATGGTTGCAGGCCGTCGCAGCGGCCCCGGCACCGTTGCCGGAACGACTCTTCACGAACCGACGACTGGGCTCCCCATGATGAAGATCTCCCCCCACGTTGTGCTCACCAAGAGCGAGGACGCGGCGGTCCTGCTGGAAAAGAAGTCCGGCACGTACTTCCGGATCAACCCGATCGGCACGGCAGTGTTCGAGATGCTTGCCGCCGGCCGGACGCAGGTAGAGATCGTGAGCGAGCTGTGCTCACGCCACCCGGCGGCGGCCGACCGGATACCCGGCGATGTCGCGAAGCTGATCGACACCATGCGGCGCGCGAAGGTACTGGTCTGAGATGACGCTGCCCATGACCCTGGAGCCGCGGACCCGGTTGCCGCTGCGCCGCAGGCCCCTGCCGATGCTGGCGGTCGCGGCCAGCCGGTTCCTGATCCAGCTGAGCCCGCACACGATGGAGCGGCTGCTGCGGCGCCTCAGCACCGGCGCACGCCCGGCCACCCACGCCGAGGCCCTGGCCGCACGCAGCGATGTCGTCTCCGTCAGCCGCCGCGCCGCAGGCCCGTACTGCCTGGAACGATCGATCGCCGCGGCACTGCTGGCCCGGATGCGCGGCAGTTGGCCCGACTGGGTCTCCGGCATCAGCCTGATGCCCTTCGCCGCGCATGCCTGGATCGAGGTCGGCGGGAAGGCGGTCGGCGAGAGCATGCGACTGGGCGCCTTCCAGAAGAACATCGTCATCTCCCCCGCCCCGCACACGGTGCGGAGCTGCGGGCGACAGGACCATCCCTCCAAGAGCTGAGACGGACGACGATCATGGACACCAAGCGCATAGCGCGGCAACTGGCGAGCCAGGGGTACGCCCTGGTACCCGGTTTCGTGACGGGCGAGGCCCTCACCGAGGCGCAGGCCGCGATCGACACGTACTTCCCCGACCCCGAGGCGAGCGGGAACACGCCCGAGGAGGTCAACGCACTCAAGCACGCGGTTCCGTTTCCGTTCACCAGCAACGCCCTGAACCGGCACGCGCTGGACACCCGCGTCATCGACGTGGTCGAGGAACTGCTGGGTACCTCAGACCTGCGGTTGACGAGCTCCTTCATCCAGGCCAAGTACGGCACGGCATACGGGGAGAGCCAGGACCAGACCCTGCACAACGACGCCTGGGCGGCCAGCAGCCTGCTGCACCCGCGCGCGGACGGCGTCTACCAGCGCGTGTACGGCATTCTCTACTTGACCGACGTGACCGTGGACACCGCACCCACCTACGTCGTGGACCGCGCCGCACACCTCGGGGTACCGCTGCTGACCGAATCGGGCAAGGGTTCCTACGACAAGGCGGACTACCCCGAGCTGTATGAGCGGGAGCAGCCCGTGGAGGCCGAAGCCGGTTCGCTCCTGCTGTTCGTCGGCGACATCGTCCACCGTGGCTCGGCCTACAACGAGCGGCTCGGACGACGGCTCGCGATGTTCTTCAACATGCACGGCGCACAGGCCCGGTGGACGGACAAGCACCTGTGGTCGCTGCGGCCGGCACATCCGAACTGGGGCACCTTCCACGAGTTGATGGTCGGACTGGAACCGCGCCAGCGGCATCTGCTGGGCTTCCCGCCGCCCGGGGACGACTACTGGACCGAGGAGACGGTCGGGCACCTGGAACGGATGTACCCGGGGATCGACGTCAAGCTCTACCGGCCATCGACAGCAGCCGCATCGTGACGGCGGAGCACCCGGGGTACACGGGACTGGCCGTCGACGGGCTGCGCTACCTGGGAGAGGTACTGGGGCTGGGGGACGGCTTCGACGCGGCGGCCGGGGAGTGCGTCGGGACGCTGTTCGGAGGGTGGGGCCACCGGGTCTCCCGGGACACCGGCGGGCCCGGGACCAGGCAGGATGCCGTCTCCACCGCCCCATTCGAGTACTCGCTGGTGCTCGACGGGGACCGTGTCGACGTCCGGATCTTCTTCCGGCCGCTCGCCCCGCGCGCCCCCACCTCGGCGCTCGGGAGCTGGGACTGCGGCTGGCAGACACTGGCCGAGCTGGAACGCCGGGGTGTGGCCCGACTGGAGCGGGCCAGGGAGATCGCTGGTCTGTTCCAGCCGCGCAGTGAGCAGGCAGCGTTCGGGATGTGTCTGGCGGCTTCGGTCCGAGCCTCAGGAGTCGCAAGCCCCAAACTGTACTTCGATACTCTGGCAGCGGGCACTGAGCGCAGCCGGGAGATTGTCGGAGCGGCCCTGGACCAGCTCGGCCAGGGCGGAACGTGGACCTGGCTACGGCGCCACGACCCCCAAGGCATGGCTCACCTGATGCCGGCCTTCTTCGCGCTCGACCTCGACGATTCGCCGAACGCCCGGATCAAGTTCTATACGACGGTCGCCGAACGCTCCACCGCCGAACTAGAGTCACGCCTGACGCCGTTGAGCCGTACCGCGGGGAGTGCCGCAGCAAGCCTCGTGGCGGACCTGGCACCGGAGGGCTCGGAGGCGCTCGTCGTGCCGGGGGTACGGCCGACGCTGTGTTGGAGCATGACCTCACGTGACGAAGCGCGGCCGGACGATGCCACGCTGTACCTTCCGTTCCATCTGTACGCACCAGAGCTGCGGGACGTGGTGAACCACCTGGGCAGGGTCCTGACACCGGGGCTTCAGGCACGCGTCGGTCGGCTGGTCCGAGACCATGCTGCTGCCGTGGAAGGGCGGGCGAACCCGTTCCATTGGGTGGCAGCGAGGCTCGCCCATGGCAGGCGGGCGCTCACCCTGTACGTGTCGGCGGCGGCAGTGGAGGCGGCGCGGACGGCTCATGCCCTGTCGCGGTGCTGACAGGTCTGGTGCGAGCACGATGAATTCGTCGCCCCGTGCACGGCTGATCTGAGATGCGCGGCCCCATTCAGCCAACGCGGCTTGGAGCCGGACCACGACCTCATGGAGCGCGTCGTCCCCAGCGGTCCGCCTGCAGAGTGTGCCGTACGCCTTGAAACCGCCGAGTCCGAAGCGCAGGACCAGGGTGGACCGCCCCTTCGCCGGGAGTCCCTTGTGCCGGTGCACTTGGGACGGGTGGGGACTGAGGCCGTCCGCAGTGGCCGTGGGGCCTGCGGAGGGTGTGTTCCGCCTCCCCGTGGTCGCGCAGTCGTCGGTCCAGCCCGGAGCCCAGTTCCGATTCCGCCAGGAGTCCGGGTATTGATCATGGCTATGACATAGGAGACTCCTGGCCTGCCCGTGGTTCGATTTCTGTCATTGCCGGACCCGGCGCCGTCGCGCCCCATGAAGCCTGGTGGGGCGTGACGATCACGAGGCCTGCTCCGGCGGGCGAGCCCTCGACACTCGCCGGGCCCCGTTAATCTGGGCGGATGTTGTCCGAAGTGATCGCGACCCGCTATGTCACGCCCTTGCGTGAGGGCGGCTCGCTCCCGGGAATCGTCGAGGCCGACGACCTCGGGACCTACGTCATGAAATTCACCGGAGCCGGCCAGGGGCGCAAGACCCTGGTCGCCGAAGTCGTCTGCGGGCGCCTCGCCCAGCGGCTGGGCCTGCGGGTCCCGCGGCTGGTGCAGATGCAGCTCGACCCCGTCATCGGGCTCGGCGAACCCGACCAGGAGGTGCAGGAACTCCTCAAGGCCAGCGGCGGGCTGAACCTCGGGATGGACTACCTGCCCGGCTCGATCGGCTTCGACCCGCTCGCCTACCAGGTGGACCCGGCCGAGGCGGGCCGCGTGGTCTGGTTCGACGCCCTGATCAACAACGTCGACCGGTCCTGGCGCAACCCGAACATGCTGGTCTGGCACGGCGACCTCTGGCTCATCGACCACGGCGCCACCATGATCTGGCACCACAACTGGCCCACCGCCCAGGCCGCCGCCGCCAAGCCCTACAACGCCTCCGACCACGTCCTGGCCCCCGTCGGGCCCGACATCGCCTCGGCCGCCGCCGCCCTCGCGCCCCTGGTCACCGAGGAACTGCTCACCGAGGTCACCGCCGACGTCCCCGACGAATGGCTGGTGGACGAGCCCGGCTTCGACTCCACCGACGCCCTGCGCCGCGCCTACGTGGAGACCCTGCTGCCGCGCGCGGCCACGATCCACGAACGGATCTCGACGGAGGCCGTGGTCACCCCCCGCTCCGGTCCGCCCGGCTGGCTCGCCGAACGCCTTGCCCCCCTGCCCCACCCCGAGAAGAGCGGCGACGAGTGACCGAGCGGGACGTGTTCGAATACGCGCTGGTGCGCGTGGTGCCCCGGATGGAACGCGGTGAGTGCTTCAACGCGGGCGTGATCGTCTACTGCCGGGCGCACTCCTACGTCGCCGCGCGCACCCACCTCGACGAGGCCAAGCTCCTCGCCCTGGACCCCGGGGCCGACGTGGCCGGGGTACGGGCCGCCCTGCGCGGGGTCGAGGGGGTGTGCTCCGGCGGTGAGCGGGCCGGCCAGGCGGCGGGCGACGACCCGGGCCGCCGGTTCCGCTGGCTGATCGCCCCGCGCAGCACCGTGGTCCAGCCGGGCCCGGTCCACACGGGTCTGACGGCCGACCCGGCGGCGGAGCTGGACCGCCTGCTGGGCATCTTGGTCCACTGACCCGTCCCGCCCCGAACCCGTGTGGGCGAGCGAGCGGGAAGCGTGCCCGCGCCCACCTGTTCCGGGGGTTCTCGCCCGGCCCCGTCCGGCCTGCGGGCGAGCGCCCCGGAGGAGAACCGGGCCCCCGGGAAGGACAGCCCGTTGACAGGGGTTGCCGGGGCTCCTAGCGTCTCCTCGACTGAAGCTACTAAGCGGTTGCTCACCTCTGGGCGGCCGTCTCTCAAGGGCGAGGAGAACCAGCATGTCCACCACCGAGCAGCGCGTCGCGATCGTGACCGGGGCGGCCCGGGGCATCGGCGCGGCCACCGCCGTGCGCCTGGCCGCCGAGGGCCGGGCGGTCGCCGTTCTCGACCTCGACGAGGCGGCGTGCGGGGACACCGTGGAGGCGATCGCGGCGGCGGGCGGCAAGGCCCTGGCGGTCGGCTGCGACGTCTCCGACAGCGCGCGGGTGGAGGCGGCCGTCGAGCGGGTCGCGCAGGAACTGGGCGCGCCCACCGTCCTGGTCAACAACGCGGGCGTGCTCCGCGACAACCTGCTCTTCAAGATGAGCGACACCGACTGGGACACGGTCATGAACGTGCACCTGCGGGGTGCCTTCCTGATGTCGAGGGCCTGTCAGAAGCACATGGTGGCGGCCCGGTTCGGCCGGATCGTCAACCTCTCCAGCAGTTCGGCGCTGGGCAACCGCGGCCAGGCCAACTACGCCGCCGCCAAGGCCGGTCTCCAGGGCTTCACCAAGACCCTGGCCATCGAGCTCGGGAAGTTCGGCGTCACCGCCAACGCCGTAGCCCCCGGCTTCATCGTCACCGAGATGACCGCCGCCACGGCGGCCCGCGTCGGCATGGACTTCGCGGAGTTCCAGGCCGCCGCCGCCACCCAGATCCCGGTACAGCGCGTGGGCCGTCCGGAGGACGTCGCCGGAGCCATCGCCTTCTTCACCGGCGAGGCCGCCGGCTTCGTCTCGGGCCAGGTCCTGTACGTGGCCGGCGGCCCGCTCAGCTGACGAAGGGCAGGCGTACGCGATGACGTACAGCGGTATCGACAGCGGCAGGACCGCGCTGGTCACCGGGGCGAGCCGGGGCATCGGCTACGGCATCGCCGAAGCGTTCGTGGCCCGGGGGGACCGGGTCTGCATCACCGGGCGCAACGAGGAGGCCCTCAAGGGGGCCGTGGACCGGCTCGGTGCGGACCGGGTGATCGGCGTCGCGGGCAAGGCGCACGACGAGGCCCACCAGGCGGTCGCCGTCGGGCGTGCGATGGAGGTCTTCGGCCGCCTCGACTTCCTGGTGAACAACGCCGGCACCAATCCGGTCCTCGGGCCGATCGCCGATCTGGACCTCGGCGTCGCCCGGAAGGTCTTCGAGACCAACGTGATCTCCGCCCTCGGGTTCGCGCAGCGGACCTGGCACGCCTGGCAGAAGGAGAACGGCGGCGCGATCGTGAACATCGCCTCCATCGCCGGGGTCTCGGCCTCGCCCTTCATCGGGGCGTACGGCATCAGCAAGGCCGCCATGATCAACCTCACCCTCCAGCTCGCCCACGAGATGGCGCCCGGGGTCCGGGTCAACGCGATCGCCCCCGCGGTGGTCAGGACGAGGTTCGCGCAGGGCCTCTACGAGGGCCGCGAGCAGGAGGTCGTGGCGGCCTATCCGCTCGGCCGGCTCGGGGTTCCGGAGGACATCGGAGGGGCCGCCGCCTTTCTCACATCTGCACAAGCGGAATGGGTCACGGGGCAGACCCTGGTGGTAGACGGGGGGATGTTCCTGAATTCCGGAGTGCATTGACCGATAGTCGGACGCATTTGTCTCTTTAAGGGAGGCAAATGCGCAACGAATATGCATGGAACCGGTCAAGTGCCCCACGAAACCTGCCCATTGGATTTGTGGGGCACTGCGGTAGGGTCTGCCGCACCCCTGGCTGATCGAGGAGCGTGCACGTGTTCAACCGGACCAGATGCCTGCAGGTCACTGCGGTCCTTGCGTCCATATCCCTGCTCGCCGGATGCGGACTGCTCTCGGACGGGGACGGCGAGAAGGCGAAGAGGATCGTCGTCGGCACGACGAGCGCACCGAGCAGCCTCGATCCCGCGGAGGCGTGGGACGGTTCCTGGGAGCTGTACCGGAACGTCTACCAGACCCTGCTGGCCTTCCCCACCGGCTCCAGCAAACCCCAGCCGGACGCCGCCCAGAGCTGCGAATTCACCGATTCCGTGAGCGAGTCCTACCGGTGCACCCTGCGCAAGGGCCTGAAATTCTCCAACGGTGAGGCGCTCGACTCCGCGGCCGTCAAACACTCCCTGGACCGGATCAAGGCCATCGGCTCCAAGGTCGGCCCCAAGGACCTCTTCGGCAGCCTGGACAAGATCGAGACCCCGGACCCGCTGACGGTCGTCTTCCACCTGAAGACGCCGGACGCCACCTTCCCGTACGTCCTCGGCTCACCCGCCGCCTCGCTGGTCGCCCCCAAGGCGTACCCGGCCGACAAGGTCCGCACCGACGGCAAGGTCACCGGTTCCGGCCCGTACACGCTCACCTCGTACAAGGCGCGCGCCGAGGCGGTCCTCGGCCGCAACCCGGGCTACACGGGCTTCGCGGACCGCCGCAACGACGGGGTGACCATCCGCTACTTCGCGGACTCGAAGCAGATGGTCACGGCGCTCAAGACCAAGGAGATCGACGCCACCTACCGCGGACTGTCGGCCGCGGAGGTCAAGGACCTCCAGAGCGGAGCCTCCCGCACCCTGGGCGTCCAGGTCGTGGAGAACGTCGGCGCCGAGATCCGCTACCTCGTCTTCAACCCCAAGGACCCGGCGGTCAACAAACTCCCGGTCCGCCAGGCCATCGCCCAGCTCGTCGACCGCGGTGCGCTCGTCTCCAAGGTCTACCAGGGGACCGCCGAACCGCTGTACTCGATGGTTCCCAAGGGCGTCGTCGGCCACAAGACCTCCTTCTACGACAAGTACGGCCACGCGGACGTCAACAAGGCCCGGAAGATCCTCAAGGACGGCGGCATCACCCAGCCGGTGGACCTCACCTTCTGGTACACCACCGACCGCTACGGAGCCTCCACCGCCGACGAGTTCACCGAGCTCAAGCGCCAGCTCGACGAGAGCGGGCTCTTCCGGGTCACCCTGCGCGGCCAGCCCTGGACGGTCTTCCAGGAGGGCTACAAGAACGGCGAGTACCCGGTCTTCGGCCGCGGCTGGTTCCCCGACTTCCCGGACCCGGACAACTTCGTCGCGCCGTTCGTGGGCAAGGAGAACGCGGTCGGCACCCCCTACGAGCCCACCGAGATCATCGACACCCTGCTGCCCAAGTCCCGCCGCGAGAGCGACCGCTCGGCGGGCAGCCGCGAGTTCGAGCGGGCACAGCAGATCTTCGCCGAGGACGTACGGCTGCTGCCGCTGTGGCAGGGCAAGCTGTACGTCGCCGCACGCGACGACATCGCGGGCGCCGAACGGGCGCTGGACCCGCAGACCGCCATGCAGATGTGGGAGCTGTACCGCAAGACCAGCTGGTGACACCGCAGGGCCGGGTGATGACCGTGGAACCGGCAGGTGAGCGGCGGTGGAGGGTGGGCGACCGGGCCGTTGTCAGTGGCCCCCGGTAGGTTCTGGAGCAGTCGCACGCACGTGTACCGGAGGTTTTCGCCGTGACCCAGATCCTGCCCGAGTCCTGGCTCCCCGTCCTCGCCGGAGAGCTGGAACAGCCTTACTTCGGCGAACTCGCCGAGTTCGTCGAGAAAGAACGGGCCAACGGGCCGGTCTACCCGCCCCGTGACCAGGTCTTCGCCGCCCTGGAGGCCACCCCCTTCGACCAGGTGAAGGTCCTGGTCCTCGGCCAGGACCCCTACCACGGCGCCGGCCAGGGCCACGGCCTGTGCTTCTCGGTGCGGCCCGGTGTCAGGACCCCGCCCTCGCTGCGCAACATCTACAAGGAGATGAAGGAGGAGCTCGGCCTCCCCGTCCCGGACAACGGTTACCTCATGCCCTGGGCCCAGCAGGGCGTCCTGCTGCTCAACGCGGTGCTCACGGTCCGCGAGGCCGAGCCCAACTCGCACAAGGGCAAGGGCTGGGAGAAGTTCACGGACGCGGTGATCCGCGCCGTGTCCGAACGCCCCGACCCGGCCGTCTTCGTCCTGTGGGGCGCCTACGCGCAGAAGAAGCTCCCGCTGATCGACGAGACGCGCCATGTGGTCGTCAAGGGCGCCCACCCCTCCCCGCTGTCGGCCAAGAAGTTCTTCGGCTCGCGGCCCTTCACCCAGATCGACGAGGCCGTCGCGGCGCAGGGCCATGAGCCGATCGACTGGCGGATTCCGGACCTGGGCTGACGCCCCACCGCGCCTCGGCGCCCCAGCCGGTGGCTCCGGTTAGCTTCGTGACGATCAGACCGGCGCAGGTCTGGCGGAGCAAGCCGGAGGCCGCGGTGACGGAGCAGCAGGAGGCGTCGGAGGACGCCGTCATGACCCGGATCGGCCAGGCGGTCATCCTGCTGCACGCGGGGGACCGCGAGGAGGCCCGCAACCGGCTCGGCGGGATCTGGTCCGAGATCGGCGAGGAGGGTGATCCCCTCCACCGCTGCACCCTCGCGCACTACATGGCCGACGCCCAGGACGATCCCGCCGACGAACTGGCCTGGGACCTGCGGGCCCTGACCGCCGCCGGGGAACCGGGGGACGGAGCGCGCCACCCGGAGCCGCATCCGGCCGTGCGGGTGTTCTACCCGTCCCTGCACCTCAGCCTGGCCGCCGACTACGTGAAACTGCGGCGGCCACAAGAGGCCCGGGTCCACCTGGCACGGGCCCGGGCGGCGGCCGGGGCCCTGCGGGACGACGGGTACGGCAACGGCGTCCGGGCCGCCATCGCCCGGCTGGAACATCGGCTGGCCACGGAACCGGCCGAAGGACCCCGGCCGTTCCCGGAACAGTCCCCCTGAGCGGTTCCCCGCGACCAGTTCCCGCGAGCCGGGCGCGGCCGGGGTCCGGCGGCGGCGCCCGTCCGGCCACCGCTCGGCCACCGCTCCGGGGGAACCCGCCCGGACGGTCCGGCGCGGACGTGCCCGTCGGGCCGCCGAGAGCTTCTCGGCCCCGGTCGTCCCGGCCGGGCGCCGTCAGCCGCCGTGGACGCCCGCGCAGATGCGGGCCTCCGGGCTGTCCGGATGCCACCGCCCGTGCTTGCGGCCCAGCGCGCACACGTCCGCCGGGCGCACCGGCAGCTCCCTGATCAGCTCGCGCGGCACCCCCGCGTCCGGCCGCTCGCGGTGCGGGCCGCCCCCCGCGCGCCCGGCGGGTCCCGGGGTGTCCGCAGGCCCGGTCCGCCCCTGGCCGCCGCCCTTGCCCTGAGCGGCGCCCGGCGCGGGCCGCCGGGCGGTGGGCGCGGGCACCGGGTGCGCGGACCCGTCCGGTACGGCCTCCAGCGCCTCCAGGGCGGGCGCCTGGACGGTCACCAGCGTGGTCCGCGGCCCGCCGCGCGGCTCGTGGTGCGGCGGGACCCCAGAGGTGGGGCCCGTCGGCGGGCGCACGGGGGCGGGGCTCACCTGGACGCAGCCGGAGACGGCCGAGACGGCGCAGGCGACCCCGAGCAGCAGCGTGGTCGTGGTTCGGGTGGGATGCACCCGTGCAACTCTGCTGTGCGGGCACCCCGTTGCGAAAACCCGGAGCCGGTATTGCCCCCGCACGGGTGACGGCACGGGGGGTGTCCGGCGGATCGGCCCTGACGGACGCGAGCACCCGGGGCCCGCGACACCCGCGCACCGGACCCGGTCCACCGGCCCGGCCCGGCCCGGACCCGAGCCGAATGTTCCGGACCCGAGCGGAACGGCCCGCTCCGGGGATCAGTCGCCCGTGGCGCCGTCGATCCGCTCCCGCAGCAGGTCCGCGTGGCCGTTGTGGCGCGCGTACTCCTCGATCATGTGGGTGTAGACCCAGCGCAGGCTGAACACCTTGCCCCGCCGGTGACTCCCGGGCTGCGACACCAGCTCCAGCGGGCGGCCCGCCGCGGCCTGCCGCGCCAGCTCGACCTCGGTCCGCCACACCTGCTCGGTCCCCGCCCAGCTCTCCGTCCCGCCGAGGTGGAAGTCCCCGTCCGGATCTTCTTCCGTGCAGTACAGGTCGGGCAGCTCCTCGCCCAGCATGATCTCCCGGAACCAGTACCGCTCCACCTCCGACATGTGCCGTACGAGGCCCAGCAGGCTCAGTTCGGAGGGAGCGAGCGGGGTGAGGCGCAGCTGTGCGTCCTGGAGCCCCTCGCACTTCCAGACGAGGGTGGCGCGGTGGTAGTCGAGCCAGCCGTCCAGCATCTCCCGCTCGTCGGCGGTGGTGGAGGGTTCGTCGCGATGTGATCCTGAGCTGATGGTCATGGTTGCCATCCTCGGCGAACCGGACCCCCGTCACCAGGGATTAAGCTGCGGAGCGTCCCACAAGGAACGAACCAGGAGGCTCCCCGGTGAAGGTCGGCTGCATCGGACTCGGCGACATCGCGCAGAAGGCGTACCTGCCCGTCCTGACCACCCGCCCGGGAGTCGAGCTGCACCTGCAGACCCGGACCCCCGCCACGCTGGAGCGGGTCGGTGAGATCCACCACGTCCCGGCCGCCCGCCGGCACACCGATCTCGACGCGCTGCTCGCCGAGGGCCTCGACGCGGCCTTCGTGCACGCCCCGACCGCCGTCCACCCCGAGATCGTGGCACGGCTGCTGGAGGCGGGCGTGCCGACGTACGTGGACAAGCCGCTCGCCTACGAGCTGGCCGACTCGCGGCGGCTGGTGGAACTGGCCGAGGAGCGCGGCGTCCCGCTCGCCGTCGGCTTCAACCGCCGCCACGCACCCGGCTACGCGCAGTGCGCCGACCACCCGCGCGAGCTGATCGTCCTGCAGAAGAACCGGGTCGGGCTGCCCGAGGACCCGCGCACCCTGGTGCTGGACGACTTCATCCACGTCGTCGACACGCTCCGGTTCCTGCTGCCCGGCGAGGCCGACCACATCGATGTCCGCGCCGTGGTGCGCGAGGGGCTGATGCACCAGGTGGTGCTCCAGATGTCCGGCGACGGGTTCACCGCGCTCGGGATCATGAACCGCCGCTCCGGCTCCACCGAGGAGATCCTGGAGGTGTCCGGGCAGGACACCAAGCGGCAGGTCGTCAACCTGGCCGAGATCGTCGACCACCAGGACCGGCCGGCCGTGCGCCGCCGCGGAGACTGGACACCGGTGGCCCGCCAGCGCGGCATCGAACAGGTCGTGGACGCCTTCCTGGACGCCGTCGCGGCGGGCACCACGCTCAGCGCCCGCGACGCGCTCCTCACCCACGAACTGTGCGAGCGGGTGGTGCTGTCGGCCCTGGAACAGGCCGTCTGAGCCGACGGACGCCCTCCACCGCGCAGTACACCGCCAGGGCGGCGAGGGCGACCACCACCGGCCAGTCGCCGAAACGGGCGTAGAAGGTCGAGCCCCGGGCGAGCGGTACCTCGTACACCACCGCCGTGCTCGCGGAGGTGGGCAGGGCCGGGCCGACCCGCTCGCCCGAGGGGCCGTGCACCCCGCTGATACCGGTGAGGGTGGCGTGCACCACCGGGCGGCCGTTCTCGGCGGCGCGCAGCGCGGCGAGCGAGGCGTGCTGCGCCGGGGCCCAGCTGTCCTGGAAGGTGGAGGTCGCCGACTGGACGACGAGCAGGCCCGCTCCCCGGCGGGTCAGGTGCCGGCTCATGTCCGGGAAGGCCGACTCGAAGCAGACCAGCGGACCCAGCCGGACACCGGGCCGCCCGTCCGGCCGCGCGGGCAGGTCCATGACCACCTGGGCGGAGCCGCGCCGCCGGTCCTCGCCCGCCGCCCTGCCGACCGAGGTGACCCAGCCCAGCAGCGCCCGGGCCGGTACGTACTCCCCGAAGGGGACCAGCCGCATCTTGTCGTACCGGTCACCGGTGGGGCCCCGGGGGCCGACGAGCACCGCGCTCTTGTAGATCCCGGGCCGGTCGGCGCCCCGCGCGTCCACATTGACCAGCAGCGGAGCCCCGGTCCCGGCGGACAGCGCGGCGAGGCGCCGGGCCAGGTCCGGGCGGGCCGCCAGATCCGCGCCGACACTGCTCTCGCCCCACACCACCAGGTCCAGCGGCTGCCCGGCCAGCTCCCCGGTCAGCCGTTCCCCGGCGGCGAACCGCCGCTCGGCGCCGGCCGCGCCCGCCACCGGGCCCGGCTGGACCACGGCCACGCGCAGCGTGCCCGCCACCACGGGCCGCGGAGCCCCCAGCCAGACCGCCCCGGTCAGCACCGCGCACCCCGCCAGCCCGGCCACCGCCGGGACCCGCGCCCCCTCCACCGCGACCAGCAGCACCACCGCGCAGTTCACCGCCACCACCAGCAGGCTCACCAGCCACACACCACCCACCGAAGCCACCCGCAGCGCGGGCACCACCTGCCACTGGCTCGCCCCCAGCAGCCCCCACGGCCCGCCCAGCCCCGGCCAGGACCGCGCCAGCTCCGACAGCAGCCACCCCGCCGGTACGAGCACCAGCGCGGCCCCGGCCCGCCCCGCTCCCGGGGCTCCGCCCAGCAGCTCCCGTACCAGCAGCGCCCAGGGAATCCAGAGCAGGCCCAGCAGCGCGGCCAGCGGCACCAGGAACACGTGCAGGCTGGGCAGCAGCCAGTGGTGGACGGCCACGATGAACCCCGCGCCGCCGAGCCAGCCCTCCAGAGCCGCCCGCCGCCCGGTCGGCGCCGACCTCAGCAGCAGCATCCAGGGCGCGAGGGCGACGTACACGAACCACCAGAGCGCGGGGACGGGGAAGGCCAGGGCGGGCAGCGCCCCGGCGGCGGTCGCCGCCACCGCCCGCCACCGGTCCGTCCCGCGGTCCGTCCTGCGGTTCCGCTTCGCGACCATCACCCGCCTTCGTGTCTATGCGCGCCCGGGGGAACAGCCGTCCTGGAGGGGCCGGCTCCGCCAGGTCTCCCGCACGGTGACGCGGGTGAGCCGCCAGCCGTCATGGGCGGTCCGGGCGAGCGTGAAGTCGCAGCGTCCGGCGGTGACCAGGGTGGGCACGGCCGGGGCGCCCTGCGGCCCCGTGTCCTCCGGTCCGGCCGGTCCCGCCGGATTCAGGAAGTCTGCCCGGACCTCGGCCGAGTCGCCCGGCGAACCACCCGCGTCCGCCAGCCGCACCAGCCGGTTGACGATCAGGTGCTGCCGTACCGGGAAGGGCTCCAGGGCCCGCGCGAGCCACTCCGCGACCTCCCCCACCGGGCCCTCGACACCGCCCGCCGAGCGGTAGTCGGCCCGCCCGCCGGGGGCGAACAGGGCGCGGTACGCGGCCCAGTCGCCGTCGCCCACGGCCACCGCGTACCCCGTGACCACCTCGTCGATCGCCAGCCGGTCCATCACGGTCGCCAGGTCCACACGCTGTGTCATCGGGTCAGTGTGCGGCTGCGGACGCGTCAGACCAAGAGGTCTGCGCCGACCGGGTGCACCGGCCCGGGCCCGGTGACCGGAACGCGCCCCCGCCGCCGGACCGCCACGGGCAGCCGGAGCCGTCGCGGTCCGCGCCACCATCCCGGCCGGGACACCCGCCCACCGCCGCCGGGCGGCGTCCGCCCCGGCGGACCTTCCACGGGCTTCCGGCCGGAAACCACTGCGTCACCACGCGCCCCAGGACGCGTCCCCCGTCCCGCGCTCCCGGTGGCGGGGCGCCGGGGCTACAGGCCCGACTCGCCGGCGTGCGGGCTCAGCACACCCGTGCCGACCAGGACGAACAGCAGGATGCCGAGCAGGATGCGGTAGATCACGAAGGGCATGAAGCTCTTGGTGGAGATGAACTTCATGAACCAGGCGATCACCGCGTACCCGACGACGAAGGCGACGACCGTCGCGAGGACCGTCGGCCCCCAGGAGACATGGCCCTCGTTCACGTGCTTCAGCTCGAACAGCCCCGAGGCCAGGACGGCCGGGATCGCGAGGAGGAAGGAGTAGCGGGCCGCCGCCTCCCGGGTGAAGCCCATCAGCAGACCGCCGGAGATGGTCGCGCCCGACCGCGAGACCCCCGGGATCAGGGCCATGGCCTGGCAGAGACCGAAGATCAGACCGTCCTTGACGCCCAGTTCCCGCAGCGTCTTGCGCTCACGGACGGCCCGGTGCCGCCCGCCCGCCTCGTCCCGCGCCGCCAGCCGGTCGGCGACACCGAGCACGACGCCCATCACGACGAGCGTGGTCGCGATCAGCCGCAGGTCCCGGAAGGGCCCCTCGATCTGGTCCTTGAAGACGAGGCCGAGCACACCGATCGGGACCGAGCCGATGATCACCAGCCAGCCCATCCTGGCGTCCTGGTCCGACCGCAGTTCCCGGGAGTACAGCGAACGGAACCAGGCGGAGACGATCCGGGCGATGTCCTTGCGGAAGTAGATCAGCACGGCGGCCTCGGTGCCGATCTGGGTGATCGCCGTGAACGCCGCTCCCGGATCGTGCCAGCCGGCGAAGGCCGCCGTCAGCCGCAGGTGGGCGCTGGAGGAGATCGGGAGGAACTCCGTGAGCCCCTGGACGAGACCGAGGACCAGTGATTCGAACCAGCTCATGTCGGGGTGCGCTCGCCCTTGTGATCGTCGGGAAGGTCGGGATCAGACGCCGGAACCGTGGGCGGCACCACTGGCCACGGGCCGGGGCGCCGGTTCGTACGGGGCCTCGCCCGTCCCCGCGGGCGCCAGCCGGTGCCGTTTGCGCCAGGCGACCGCGCCCGCGACCACGGCGGAGACGGCGATGAACCCGAAGGAGACGAGGAAGGCGGGCGATCCGGGGGAGGAGGCGCTGGCTCCGGCGATCACGTACGCGGCGGTGTTCGGGACGGTGCCGATCGCGGTCGCGAGGAGGAAGGGGAGCCAGCCGCAGCGGGAGACCGAGGCGCAGTAGTTGGCCACCGCGAAGGGCACCCCGGGGAAGATCCGGACCGCGAGCATCGAGCGGAAGCCGTGCCGGCTGAGCTGTCCGTCCGCCGCCCGGAGCCAGCGACCGCGCAGGAACGGGCGCAGGGCCTCCTGGCCCAGCATCCGGCCGAGGCCGAAGGCGATCGCGGCGCCGAGGACCGTGCCGCCGACCGCCGCGACCAGGCCGAACTGGCTGCCGAAGACGGCACCGGCGGCCAGGTTGAGCAGGGGGCGCGGGACGAACGCCGCCGTGCACAGCCCGTAGACCGCCGCGAACAGCAGCACCGCGGCGCCGACGGGGAGGCCCGGGGGCCGGCCCTCCGAGAGGATGCGCTGGGGCTCGTAGAGCAGCACACCCGCGCCGGCGGCCACGAGCAGCACCACGAGGAGCGACAGCCGGGTCCACGGCGAGAGGAGGAGGGGCATCTGGGGAGACTAACCGACGCACGCGGCGCGGCGCCGTCGCCCAGCTCTCATCCGGCCGAACGGCCGACAGCCGCCGGAGCTCCCACGGACACCCCGCGGACACCTCCCGGACACTTTCCCGGACACCTTCCCGGGACGGTGCGGCCCGCGCGGCGCGGCACCGCCGACCGGGCACCGCCGGGGTGACCGGCCGGGCGACGAACCGGCCGGGCAACGGCGGCAACGGTCGCGGGGAAATTCGTTCGACGGGGCGGAGCGGTTCGTGCACGATCGGGGCATGTCCCGGTACGCCTTCCCCGCAGCGCCGTCCGCAGTCGCGGACGCGCCGAAGGCTGCCGCGCGGGCATCGGCACACACACCCGTGCCCACCGCCGTCGGCGGCGCGCGAAGCTGACCCTCCCCGGACAGTCCGGCGGACCCCACAGGGGGAGGGTCGGCTCGCTCCAGGGGTCCCGGTCCAGCTTCGAGACACGGGAAGAGATCATGGCCAAGACGGCCTTCGTCCGCACCAAGCCGCACCTCAACATCGGCACCATGGGTCACGTCGACCACGGCAAGACCACCCTCACCGCCGCCATCACCAAGGTCCTCGCCGCGCGCGGCGGCGCCTCCTTCGTGCCGTTCGACCGCATCGACCGGGCCCCCGAGGAGGCCCGGCGCGGGATCACCATCAACCTCACGCACGTCGAGTACGAGACCGACACCCGCCACTACGCGCACGTGGACATGCCGGGCCACGCCGACTACGTGAAGAACATGGTCACGGGCGCCGCCCAGCTCGACGGGGCGATCCTCGTCGTCTCCGCCCTCGACGGGGTCATGCCCCAGACCGCCGAGCACGTGCTCCTCGCCCGGCAGGTCGGCGTCGACCACATCGTG
Organism: Streptomyces sp. NPDC051567; assembly: GCF_044454165.1. NCBI lineage: Bacteria > Bacillati > Actinomycetota > Actinomycetes > Kitasatosporales > Streptomycetaceae > Streptomyces > Streptomyces sp. NPDC051567. The sequence continues at coordinate 46,497 of NZ_JBITDK010000010.1, forward strand.
GTCGCGCTCAACAAGGCCGACGCCGGGGACCCCGAGCTCACCGACCTGGTCGAGCTGGAGGTCCGCGAGCTGCTCACCTCCCAGGGGTACGGCGGGGAGAGCGTGCCGGTCGTCCGGGTCTCCGGGCTCAGGGCGCTGGAGGGCGACCCGCGGTGGACCGCGGCCGTCGAGGCGCTGCTGGACGCGGTGGACACGTACGTGCCGACGCCCGTGCGGTACACCGGGGCGCCGTTCCTGCTGCCGGTGGAGAACGTGCTGACCATCACCGGGCGCGGCACGGTCGTCACCGGGGCCGTCGAGCGCGGGACCGTACGGGTCGGCGACCGGGTGAGCGTGCTCGGCGGCGGGGACGGCGCGGCGGGCGCGGCCGTCGAGACGGTCGTCACCGGACTGGAGACCTTCGGCAAGCCGATGGAGTCCGCCGAGGCCGGGGACAACGTCGCGCTGCTGCTGCGCGGGGTCCCCCGCGACGGCGTGCGCCGCGGGCACGTGGTGGCCGCGCCCGGCAGCGTGGCGCCGAGCCGCCGCTTCACCGCGCGGGTGTACGTCCTGTCCGGGCGCGAGGGCGGGCGTACGACACCGGTCGCGAGCGGGTACCGGCCGCAGTTCTACATCCGGACCGCCGATGTCGTCGGGGACGTGGACCTGGGCGAGGCCGGGGTGGCCCGGCCGGGGGAGACGGTCACGATGACCGTCGAGCTCGGGCGGGACGTGCCGCTGGAGGCCGGGCTCGGCTTCGCCGTCCGGGAGGGCGGCCGGACGGTGGGCGCGGGGACGGTGACGGCCGTCCTCGGCTGATCACCCGCCCCGCCCCGCCCCGCCCCGCCGCCCGTCACCGCCGCCGCCCGTCCGCGCCGGTGACGGGCGGTGGCGGGCGGTGACGGTCCGGCCGGGCCGGGACCGGCCCGACAATGGTGGGGTGAGCGACGAACAGATCCCGGTGATCCGGGACGTGGACCAGGGCACCGCCAAGCTGATGCCGGACGTGGACCGGGACCGGGCCTGGCTGCTGACCGTGGACGGGGCGCCGCAGTCGTACGTGGACCTCGACGCGCCGGAGCACCTGGAGTTCGAGTACGTACGCCGCCTCGCGCACGTCCTGGACCTCGCGGCGGAGCCGGGCCGCGCGCTGGACCTCGTCCACCTGGGCGGAGGCGCGCTCACCCTGCCGCGCTATGCCGCGGCGACCCGGCCCGGGTCCCGGCAGGAGGTCGTCGAGTTCGACGCGGGCCTGGTGGAGCTGGTCGCCGGGCACCTGCCGCTGCCCCCGGACTCCGGGATCACGGTGCACACCGCCGACGCGCGGGCCTGGCTGGAGGCGGCGCCCCCGGCGAGCGCGGACGTGCTGGTGGCCGACGTCTTCGGCGGCTCCCGGGTACCGGCGCAGCTGACCTCGGTGGAGTACGCGCGCCAGGCCGCCCGGGTGGTGCGGCCCGGCGGGCTGTACGCGGCGAACCTGGCGGACGGGGCGCCGTTCGGCTTCCTGCGGGCGCAGCTCGCCACCTTCGGGGAGGTCTTCGCGGAGCTGGCGCTGATCGCGGAGCCGTCGGTGCTGCGGGGCCGGCGGTTCGGCAACGCGGTGCTGCTCGCCTCGGACGCCCCGCTGGACGTGGCCGCGCTGGCCCGGCGGTGCGCCGGGGACGCCTTCCCCGCCCGGGTGGAGAGCGGCCCGGCGCCGGCCCGGTTCGCGCGGGGCGCCCGGCCGGTGGCCGACGCCGACGCCGTGGCGTCGCCGCAGCCGCCGGAGGGCGCGTTCAGCATCGGCTGAGGCGCCCGGGGGCGCCGCTCGTACGGGCTCAGCCCCCGGTGGTTCCGGTGGCGGGCGCCGGGGTGGCGGCCGGCACGGCGGCCGGGTCCTCGGGCACGGGCTTGCGGGTCACCCGGCGGACGTCCGGGACCATGAGGACCAGGGCGGTGACCAGGACGACCAGGGCGGCGCAGCCCCACAGGGCCGGGCCGCGCCCGAAGGCCGTCTCGGCCGGGCCCGCGAGGGCGGTGGCCAGCGGGAGCATCGAGACCGAGCCGAACCAGTCGTAGGCGCAGACGCGGGAGAACTTCTCCTCCGGGATCTCCTGGTGCAGGGTCGTCATCCAGTTCACGCCGAACACCTCGATGGCGGCGCCGCTGAAGAGCATCACCAGGCACAGTCCCCACGTGGGCAGCGGCACGGCCAGCGCGGCCGAGGGCAGCGCCAGCGGGAACACGCACAGGGTGCCGATCAGCAGCAGCCGCCGCGGTTTCCACTTCATCATCAGGACGGCTCCGGCGATGGTGCCGACGCCGAAGAAGGCCAGGGCCAGGCCCCAGGGGGCGGGCCCGCCCAGGTGGTCCCGGGCGACCAGTGGTCCGTAGACCGCCTCCGCGGCGCCGACGACGGCGACGACGACGGAGAACTGGAGCACGATGCTCCACAGCCAGGGGCGGCTGCGGACCTCCACCCAGCCCTCGCGCAGGTCGGACAGGAGGCCGCCGCCGGGGCCCCGGTCGGCGGTCCTGCCGACGTCGAGGAAGGCGCGCAGGGCGCCCGCGACCGCGAAGGCCGCCGCGTCCACGGCCAGCACCCAGCCGGGGCCGATCGCGGCGATCATGGCGCCGCCGAGGGCCGCCCCGCCGATGCCCGCGCCGTTCATCGCCATCCGGAACAGGGCGAAGGCGCGGTTGGCGTGGGCGCCGGAGACGCTGGCCAGCAGCATGCCCTCGGCCGCCGGGTTGAAGAAGGCCGTACCGGTGCCGCAGAGGGCGGTGAGCAGCATCATCTGCCAGAGCTGGGGCTCCCCGGCGAGGACGAGCAGGGCGAAGGCCGCCTGCGAGACGCAGTTCAGGGCGTTGGCCGCGACCATCATGTGGTGGCGCGGCAGCCGGTCGGCGAGGGCGCCGCCGATGAGGAGGAAGAGGACGAGCGGCAGCGTACGGGCCGCCGCGACCAGGCCGACGTCACCGCTGGACCCGCCGGCTTCCAGCACGGCGAAGGCGGCGGCGATGAGTGCTCCGTGGCTGCCCAGGTTCGTCACGACCGCGGCACCCGTCAGCAGGGTGTAGTTGCGGCCGGCCCAGACGGGGCGGCGACGGCGTACGGGGGTACGGGGGGCGGCGGGGGGAGAACTCACCCCGGGACTATCCCTTGTCCCGGGCTGGTACTCCAAACCGATTGTCGTCCCGGTTCCGGGAGCCGCCCCGGGGTCCCGGAGGTCTCCCGGGCCCCTGCTCCCCGCCCCTGCTCCCGGCCCCTGCTCCCGGCCCCTGCTCCCGGCCCCTCGACCGCCGCCCGCCCGCGCGGGTCAGCCGGTGCCGAGCCGTACCGAGCCGAGGATCTTCTCGTAGGTCTCCTCGGGGACCTCCTCCTTGACGCCCGCCACGCTGTAGAGGACCCAGGTGGAGAAGTCGCCGTCGGCGGTCTTGAAGCTGAAGGCGATGCTCTTGCCGTCGGAGGAGCACCCGTGCGTCCTGGGCACGCCGGTGACGGTCGCGGTCACCACATGGCCCTTGAGGCCCGAGGCGGTGGTGTACTCCTTCGCGTCGGAGACCTTGACGGTGCCGTCCGGCGCCTTCTGCGCGAACCGGGCGAACGCCCAGGTGCGGGCCTCGTTGCCGGCGGCCCCGGCGGTGTCCTTGGCCCCCTGGCCGCCCTTGGTGCCGGTGCCGGCCAGCGCGTAGGAGTCCTGGCTGCCGTTCTTGTCGGCGTCGGTCCCGCACCAGTCCTCCTTGAGGTAGGCCGGTGAGGAGAAGCTGATGAGCGGGGCGCCGTCGTTCTTGTTCTCGTTCCCGATGCCGGAGAAGATGCCGGAGCCGAGGACGTTCCACTCCGGCGGGACGTCGAAGACGGTGCCGTACTTCGGGTTGACGACCGGCTTCCAGCCGGGGACGACCGGCTGTACGTCCCCGCCCGCGCGCGGGTTGGCGCCGCTCGCGGCCGGTGCGGGCGCGCCCGTGGCGCCGGACGCGGGCGAGGGGTCGGACACCGGGGTGGCGGCGGCGGGTCCGGCGGCGGCCCCGCCGCGGTCGGAGCCGTTGCGGGTCAGGACGAACGCCCCGGTGGCGGCGGCCGTCACGAGGACCGCCGCGCCGGCGGCGAGGGCCACGGTCCTGGTCGCGTACGGGCTCCCGCCGCGCCGTGGCCGTGCGGGCGGCGGCTGGGGCAGGTCCCGGGCGTGCGGGGTCCGGGGCAGGTCCCAGGAACCGCCGGGGCCGGGCGCCGGGCGGTGGCCCTGCTGAGGGGGGTGGCCGTATCCGGGGTGCCCCTCGCCCTGGCCGGGCCGCTGGTACGGGTTCGCCTGCCCCGGCGGCTGCCGGTAGGGGTTCTCGCGCGGGTCCTGCGGGTTCTGCTCGCCCCCGGGCGGCTGCTGTTCTCCTGGCCACATGGCCGGTAACGATAGTGGGAGGGCCGGGGGGAGCCCCGACCGCCCCTGGGCCGGCCGGACCTGGGAGGGTCTGGCCAACCCCGCTTACCCGTGGGTAACATCGCGTGCCATGAGCGCAGATCAGATGAACGTGGGCGAACTGCTCGCCGCGACCGTGCCGATGGCCCGCACCCTGAACCTCCAGTTCCTGGAGACCACCCCCGAGCGGGCGGTCGTCCGGCTGCCGGACCAGCCCGACTTCCACAACCACGTCGGCGGCCCGCACGCGGGCGCGATGTTCACCCTCGCCGAGTCCGCGAGCGGCGCGATCGTCCTGGCCGCCTTCGGGGACCAGCTCACGCGCGCCGTGCCCCTCGCCGTGCGGGCGGAGATCGGCTACAAGAAGCTCGCCAAGGGCGTCGTGACCGCCACCGCCACGCTCGGCCGCCCGGTCGCGGAGATCGTCGCCGAACTCGACGCGGGCGGACGCCCCGAGTTCCCGGTCACCGTCGCCATCCGGCGCGCGGACGAGGCCGTCACGGGCGAGATGACGGTGGTGTGGACCCTGCGGCCGAACGCCTGAGCCGCCCTCCGCCCTCTGCCCTCCGCCCTCCCCGGTCCTCCCGTGCTCCCCACGCTCCTTGCGCTCCCCGCGTGAGGACGCCTTCCTCCGTGTACGGCTTCCCTCCCGAACTCCCTTAACGGGCAAGGAGGGTGGCGGTGAGCGGTAGGCTGCCCGTCCGGCGGGCCCGTCGAAGGCTCCGCGCGGACGATCACGGGAGGATCTGCCGGTGCACATCCAGGAATGGCTGGAGACGGTTCCGGCGGTCAGCATCTACCTCCTGGTGGGCCTGGTCATCGGCCTGGAGAGCCTCGGAATCCCGCTGCCCGGGGAGATCATCCTGGTCAGCTCGGCGCTGCTGGCCTCCCAGCACGGCGAGATCGACCCCGTGGTCCTGGCGCTCTGCGCCATCGGCGGGGCGATCGCGGGCGACTCGATCGGGTACGCGATCGGGCGCCGGGGCGGCAAGCCGCTGCTGGAACGGCTGGGGCGGCGCTTCCCCCGGCACTTCGGGCCGGAGCACGTGGCGCTCGCCGAACGCTCCTTCGACCGGTGGGGCATGTGGGCCGTCTTCTTCGGACGGTTCGTGGCGCTGCTGCGGATCTTCGCCGGGCCGCTGGCGGGCGTGCTGCACATGCCGTACTGGCGGTTCCTGACCGCGAACGTCCTCGGCGGAATCCTGTGGGCGGGCGGCACCACGGCCGTCATCTACTCGGTCGGGGTGGTGGCGGAGCCGTGGCTGAAGCGGTTCTCCTGGCTGGCCCTGGTGGTGGCCCTGCTGGCCGGGCTCGCGATGACGCTGGTGCTGCGCGACCGGATGCGGAAGGCGGCGGCGTCGGCGCGGGCGGCGGGCCCGCTCCCGGCGCAGGCACAGGGCCAGGCACCGGGCCAGGGCCAGGTGCAGACACCGGGCCAGGTGCCCGCCGCCGAGTGAGCCGAAACGGGCCGGACGAGCCGCAGGGGCGCCGGGCCTCCGGGCGCCGCACCGCGCGTCCCGGCCTGTTCCCCAGCTTGTTCCCCAGCTTGTTCCCCGGCTCCTGTCACGGCCCGCGCGTCACGGCCCGTGTCATCCGGAGGCGGGGGAGGGGGAGACCGAGGCGTGGTGGCGCGCCGCCAGCTCCCGGTACATCGCGGCGTTCGTCCTGATCCCCTCCCGCTCCTCCTCGGTCAGCTCCCGCCGCACCCTGGCCGGTACCCCCGCGACCAGCGACCCGGGCGGGACGACCATCCCCTGCGGGACCAGCGCCTGCGCGGCCACCAGCGACCCGGCCCCGATCACCGCGCCGTTCAGGACGGTCGCGCCCATCCCGATGAGGCAGTCGTCGCCGACGGTGCAGCCGTGCACGACGGCGTTGTGGCCGATGGAGACGCGTTCGCCGACCGTCACCGGGAAACCGGGGTCGACGTGGAGCGTGCAGTTGTCCTGCACGTTGCTGTCGGCGCCGACGGTGATCGGCCCGCAGTCGGCCCGCAGCACCGCCGAGTACCAGACGCTCGCCCCGGCGCCCAGGGTGACGTCCCCGACCACCACGGAGGTGGGCGCGGTGAAAGCCGTGGGATCGATGGCCGGGTGCTTCCCGCCGACCGCGGCCACGAGTGCCCCGTCCGCCTGACGCGTCATGTGCTCGTCCCCTGTCCTCCGGTGGCGCCGGGCCGTCCCGGGCGCCGCGCTACCGGCACCGTAGGGCACCCGGTCCCGGCGCCCCGGTGATGGGGTGAAGATCACAGGACGGTGGCCCGGACGGCCGGTGCCCCGCGCACTACCGTGGCCGGGTGCCGAAGAACCAGAACACGTTCTCCCCCCTGACGGAGCTGCGCCGTCGGCTCGCCGGCCGTGCGGTCCACTCCGTCTGGCGCTGGATGCAGCAGGCCGGCGCGGTCACCGCGCGGACCCCGGGACGGCTGCGGTTCGGCGCGATCGGGGAGAGCACCCGGCTCGCCTTCCCGCAGGGCGCGGTCTTCGGGGAGGAGTGGATCAGACTCGGGGACCACTGCGTCATCGGCGAGCGGGTCACCCTCACCGCGGGCATGATGCCCGGCCTCGACCTCGGCACCGAGCCGGTACTGGTCCTCGGCGACGGCGTGGTCATCGGCCGGGACAGCCATGTCGTCGCCGACACCCGGATCACCATCGGCAACGACACCTTCTGCGGGCCCGGGGTGTACATCACCTCCACCAACCACAGCTACGACGACCCGCACCAGCCCGTCGGCAGGCAGTGGCCGCGCAACGCGCCGGTCGAGATCGGACCGGGCTGCTGGCTGGGCACGGGCGCGGTGATCCTGCCGGGGGCCCGGCTGGGCCGCAACGTGGTGGTGGCCGCGGGAGCCGTCGTCCGGGGCGAGGTGCCCGACCATGCGGTGGTGGCGGGGGCCCCGGCCCGGATCGTCCGGCGGTGGGAGCCGGAGACGGGCTGGCAGCCGCCGCTGCGCACCCCCGCCCCGGTGCCGATCCCCGACGGGGTGACGGCGGAACAGCTGCGCGCGCCGGCGGAGCCGGCCGGGCCCCCGGACCCGTGTCCCCGTACGGCCGGGACCTCCGCAGAGCCGTCCTGACCCACCGGGTGCGCCGGGCCCGCCGGACGGGCTACAGGGCCGGGATCTCGATCGCCGGGCAGCGGTCCATGACCATCTCCAGGCCCGCCGCGCGGGTCCGCCGGTAGGCGGCCTCGTCCACCACGCCGAGCTGGAACCAGACCGCGCCCGCGCCCACGGCCACCGCCTGGTCGGCGACCGGGCCGGCCAGCGCGCTGTTCACGAAGACGTCCACCACGTCCACCGCGAAGGGGATCGCCTCCAGCGAGGGGTACCCCGGCTCGCCGTGGACCGTCTCCGCCTTGGGATGGACGGGCACGACGCGCTTGCCGAACCGCTGGAGCACCCGGGCCACGCCGTAGGCCGCCCGGTCCTCGTTGTGGGACAGGCCCACCACGGCCCAGGTGTCGCCGAGCTCGGTGAGGATCTTGCGGATGGTTGCCGGGTCGCCGTACACGGGTGCCGCCTCCTGCTGTCACTGCGCCGATGACGGGCCCGGCCGGACGGCGGGCCCGCATGCCTGGTCAACCGGGAGGACACCTGTCCGATTCCCCGTAGGGTGGAGCGGTGAAGGCAGACCAGTACGTGACGGTGGCCCGCGAGGGCGTGCACGAGAGCGAGATCAACCGCTCCCGGTTCCTGTGCGCGCTCGCGCCCGCCGCGACCGAGCGGGAGGCGCAGGAGTTCGTCGCACGCGTCCGCAAGGAACACCCCACCGCCACGCACAACTGCTTCGCCTACGTCATCGGCGCCGACGCCTCGGTCCAGAAGGCCAGCGACGACGGGGAACCCGGCGGCACCGCGGGCGTCCCCATGCTCCAGATGCTCGTGCGCCGCGACGTGCGGTACGCGGCGGCCGTCGTCACCCGCTACTACGGCGGGGTGAAACTCGGCGCGGGCGGCCTCATCCGCGCCTACGGCGGGATCGTCGGCGAGGCGCTCGACGAACTCGGCACCGTCACCCGCCGCCGCTACCGGCTGGCCACCGTCACCGTCGACCACCAGCGGGCCGGCCGCACCCAGAACGACCTGCGCTCCACCGGCCGCACCGTGGTCGCCCTGCGCTACGGGGCCGCCGTGGAGATCGAGGTCGCGCTCCCGGAGGCCGACCTGCCCGGCTTCGGGCGCTGGCTCGCCGACACCACGGCGGGCAGCGCCACCCTCACCCTCGGCGGGGAGACGTACGCGCCCTGAGCGACGGGTTAGCGTAGAGGGGGCAGCGGGCCGGGGGGACGACCAGGGAGAGACAGCATGCGCGGCGGGTCCGGCGAGTGAAGTTCCTGCACAGATTTCGGCGCATTCGTTTCTTGGCGGGGCCCTGCTGCATCCCCGTGCTGACCTCTCATCACCCGTATCAACCCCAACCGTGCTGGGTCGGTGCTGACTTGGCGTAAGCCCCGCCTGGACGTCTTCGAGGGTATGTCGGCAAGCGGAGCGACCAAGATCGCACCGGTGAACTGGCGAGATCCCTCGCCCGCTGCGCAACGTTCCTGGCGCAGCCTCACGCCCGCTACGTGATGCTTGTCCACCTTCCCGACGGCCGCAGCGCAGAGCACATGCGCGACGCGCTGGTGCAGACGGTGAAGACCTTGCCGACGAACCTGACACGCTCGCCGACCTGGGACCAGGGCTCGGAAATGGCCGCCCACTACGCCTTCAGCCTCGCCACCGACGTCCCGGTCTACTTCTGCGACCCGGCCAGCCCCTGGCAGCGCGGCTCGAACGAGAACACCAACGGCCTGCTGCGGCAGTACTTCCCCAAAGGCACCGACCTATCCGTCCACACCCACGAGCACCTGGCCGACGTCGCCGCCGAACTCAACGGCCGCCCACGCAAAACGCTCGGCTGGGAAACCCCAGCCGAGCGCCCGCATAAACTACTGAACTTGATTGGGTGATGTCGGCCTGATCGTGGTCAGCCGTCCATGGTCAGACCGGTTCCGGCGAGGCATCCGTCGACGAGGTGTGGTCGGTACTAAATCTGTTTGAGGTTTCGTTCCACGGCTCTGGCCAGCTGGTCAAGGTTGGCGGCGGCGAGGTTACCGATGGTCCGTTTGACCAGCGCCCAGATGCCCTCCTGGGGGTTGAGGCCGGGTGAGTAGGAGGGGAACTGGAAGACCGTCAGCCAGTCGGCGTTCGCTTCGATGAACGCTCTCATCTGCGGCATCAGGTGTGCGCGGAGGTTGTCCCAGACGAGTACGACCGGGCCGTCGAGCTGGATGTGTGCGCGGACGATCAGGTCGCGGTAGTCACGCCAGGTGAAGCCCTTGGGCTCGCCTTTTCGGCCCCGGTAGACGTGGAAGCTGTAGAACATGCGGGACCGCTCGCCCTCTCTGAAGCAGGTCATCCCGGCCATCGAGACCCGGCCGGATCCCCGCCCACGAACGCGGACCTGCGGGGTCTGGCCTATGCGGCCCCAGGTTCTGGCGCGCGGCGGTCTCAGCGACTGCCCGGCCTCGTCCTCGAAGGCGAGCCAGGCTCCGCGAGCCGCCGCAACGCTTTTACCCGCGGCCGGACCTCCTTCTTCCACAGTTCGACGGCCTCATCGTCGCGCTCGACGGCGCGGCGGGCCGGCTGCTGCCAGGACCGGCCGTGGCGCTTGAGCAGCCGCCACGTTCCCTCCACCGTGTAGGTGACGTGGAACAGGCGGCCGATCAGCGTCTTGACCCGGGCCAGCGTCCACCGCTGATCCGCCCAGCCGTGAACCAGCGGACCCCGCTCCAGCTCCCGCTCAAGCCTGGCTACTTGTCTCTCACTCAGCCTTGGACGCCCGGGAGAGCCCTTCGAGTGGACCCCGGCCTGACCGCGCTCCCGCCATTGGCGGCGCCGGCGTTCCACCGACCGCTCGCTCACCCGCAGCGCGGTCGCGATCTCTCTGTTCTTCTCCCCGCCCTCGAAGCGGACCACGGCCTGCAGCCGGATCCGCTCCCGCGCGGCCCTCTCGGCGTCGGTCAAGCCGCCGCCCTGCGCGTACCTCACAGCATCAGGGCTACCGGAACGGTCTGGACGCTGTCAGGCGAACAACCCCGACATCACCCAATCAAGTTCAGTACTCGCCGCCTAACCCTGGATATTCAGCGGAATTGGGTGGCCTGACGCCCCGATAGCAGAATGGTGCCGCTGACCTGCGAGGATGCGAGTGTCTACGTCGTATCCGCTGCAAGAATCAGGGCACCAATCTGGTGAGCAAGAGTACAGGGTGGGACCGTCGGTTGTCCGTGGTGGCTGACGGGAAGAGACTGATCGGGCATGCCGGTGCGGTGCTGCTGCGCCGGTGCGCGGACCGCACAGGGCTCACCGGGGCGCTGGCGAAGGTGCTGCCGTCCAGCACAGCGGCCGGCTGGCGGGAACGGGCGGGCGTGCTGGTGCACCTGGCCGTCGCGATCGCGCTCGGGGCGGCGAACCTGTCGGAGGCCGAACAACTCCAGCTTCATCACCGGCCGTTGTTCGGGCCGTCGGCCTCGGACTCCACCGCTCGCCGCACCCTGGCCGCGCTCGACGAGACAGTCCTGGTGAAGATTGCGAAGGCACGAGCCCGGGTGCGCCGGCATGTGTGGAGTCTGCTGCATCTGCGGCCGGGCGGCTTCCCCTGGCTGACCGTGGCGGGCAAACGGCTGACCGGCTGGATCGTCATCGACATCGACATCGACGCCACCATCATCACGGCGGCATCGAAGAAGGCCGGGGCAGCGGTCACCTTCAAAAAGACATTCGGGTTTCATCCGCTGGCCGCCTGGTGCGCGAACACCACCGAGTCCCTGACCATGCTCCTCCGGCCGGGGAATGCCGGAGCAAACACGGTGGCCGACCACATCACGGTGCTCACCGACGCCCTCGCCCAGATCCCCGGCTCCTCGGCCGCGAAGATCCTCATCCGGGTGGACGGGGCCGGAGCCACCCACGGGCTGCTGGAACACCTCGAAGCGTTGAACACCACACGGCGCACGGTCCGCTACACCGTCGGCTGGAAGATCACCGAAGACGACGAGAAGGCCATCGCAAAGCTGCCCAAAAGCGCCTGGGAGACCTCCCTGCACCAGGACGGCAGCCTCCAAGAGGGCTACTTCGTCGCCGAGTTGACCGCGCTGAACACCCGTGAGGGCTGGCCGGAGGGCATGCGGCTGATCGTGCGCCGCGTCAGGCCCACCCGGCGGCACCTGAAGAAACTGACCGCCTTCGAGAAGAAGACCGGCTGGCGGTACTGCATCACCGCCACCAATATCCGGCACATGTGGGGCATCCCAGGCTCGGGCCACAGCCAGTTCCTGGACGTGCTGCACCGCTCACACGCCGGCGTCGAGGACCGGGTCCGCACCAACAAGGCGACGGGACTGGACAACTTGCCCTCCGCCTCCTGGGAAGTGAACCGCGGCTGGATGCTCGCCGCGAACCTCGCCAGTGACCTCGACGCCTGGGTGCGGCTGCTGGCCCTGCACGACGTCGAGGGCCTGGCCGACGCCGAGCCCCAGACCATGCGCTTCCGCCTCTACCACCTGCCCGCCCGCCTCGCCGACCACGCCCGACGCCGATGGCTGCGTATCGACGCGACCTGGCCCTGGGCAGAAGCGTTCACCACCTGCTGGCAGCGGCTCACCGCCCTCCCAACTGTCACCTGACAGTCGGGCACTACCGCGACAAGGACCAGGAAGGAGAAGACCGGCAGCACTCCGGGCCCGTGGAGCCCGGCGCACCCGCGGCGTCACGCGACGGCACACCTCGAACGGCCCGAGGACATTACGGGCGAACTGCCGAGCAAGTCAGCCATCGAACCCCGCTGACGAATCGAGGCTAACACAACCGGCCACATGTTGCGACGATCCCTAGAAACCGCCCACACCTGGCGGGGCTTCCCTTTTGCTATTACCACTCAGGGGGGCGGTGGACGGCTGGCGAGTTCACGTCAGGGAGTCCGCTTCCGTATTATTCTCGGTGATCATCCCACGAAAGAAATCGGAGAAGGTTCGGTACCTTTCGATTTCCCCGCCTGCAAGCCAGATGACAGGGGCTGGTCGCTTCAAATCGCTCGCACACGGCATAACGATGATGTCGATGTCCGTCCGTGACGCTCCGATGGGAATCAGGCGGGTGAAGCCTTCTCCATGCTAAATCTCCACCTCATCCTCGATCACACGCACCAATTCTTCAGCTTCCGCGTAAGCATCGGTATCGAAATCCGCTGTCCCAAATGGATCAATGTCCTGCAAAATGGCCGACCAGCCATCCGCGTGCAGGAGGAAATCGGTGTACTCAGGGTCCACCGAACAGTGCGTCACCGTAGCGATTTCAGCGATCCGATCCGGTACGGCTGGAAGTCGACGTTGCTCGTGACGCCATAGCTTGTCTCGGTCACTCACCGCCAACCTGCGCTTAGCTGTTTCCATTTCCGCGAAGAGCGCCGACCAGTCAGACACCGCCACCCCTATTATCTACAAGTGCGAATCTCCTAGGGCTGCACCCTACAGGGCAGCTTTGCCCTTGGGCAGAAAGGTTGCTGTTCACCCGCTTCGTCATATCAATGACATCCCGGTCAAGGCGCTTCCAGCCCCTCACAGCGGCCGAAGCCCGCCAGTTTCTCCAAGCGGCCCGCGCCGACCGGCTCCACGCCCTGTACGAACTCGCCCTGCGCACCGGCCTCCGCAAAGGCGAACTCCTCGGCCTGCGCTGGGAAGACCTCGACCTTGACGCCGGGACCGCCAGCATCCACCGCTCCCTCCAGTGCACCCGCACCGGCGGCCTCACCATCTTGCACACCAAGACCCGCGCCTCCGAACGCCGCATCGTCCTCCCCGCCGAATGCGTCAGCTCCCTCAAGATCCACAGGGAACGGCAGCAGGGCGAACGCCAAACTGCCGAGTCAGGCTGGGCAGGCAACGGCCTCATCTTCACCACCCCGGTCGGCGGCCCCCTGGACCCCACCAACCTCACACGACGCTTTCGCCGCCTCCTGGACCGTGCCGGGCTACGCGTGATCCGCTTCCACGACCTCCAGCACTCCACCGCCACCCTGCTCCTGGAGCAGGGCGTCGACCTCATCGTGATCAAGGAACTCCTCGGCCGCGCCCACATCGGCGTCACCGCCGGCGTCTATGCCCACGTCCGCCTACGCCTCCAGCGCCAGGCCACCAACACTCTTGGCGACGCACTCGGCCAGGCTGACGATGACCCCGACGACCCACCCGCCACAGCCGCCGTCCGCTGACGTTGCCGTCACCGTTGCCGTCAAACGACCCGAGGGGCCCCTCCGCGCAGAAGCACGGAGGGGCCCCTCATTTGCGTAATGGCTACCGAACTCTCCATGAGGAATGACGTAATGGAGAGCGTTCAGTAAGCGCAACCTACGCACCAGTGGGAGGATCCGAAACGTCCATCCCAATCAAATCTGGCCGCTTCTCAAGAGAGCCCCAGTCCAGGATCTCACGAAGCTTCCGAGACAAATTCCCCTCATCCACCTGAGATTCACGCAGGTTCACTTCAACGGGTGTCGAGATCTCAAGAATCCCTGCATCCTCAGCAGTGAATTCCAGCGCGAGAACCATATTGGAAAGTCGCGCGCTTCGTAGGCAGCCGTACACGGTGAAGCCTCGCTCGGTGGAGACGTTGTAGGAATCCATACCAGACTGGATTTCCTGCTCATCTGGTTCGTACGTGGATCGCTGAATTGAGAACGATCTCGGGACGCCGGACTCATCCACCCCGGCAATGCCCACCTCAAGGGCCTCTTCGTCCTCGTAATCCTCGAAGAACCCAACCTCCGTGGCGGTCAATCTCATTGTTAGCGCCTCCTCCTTCCAGCTGTCCATGACCCAGCGCCCTTGGCGCCGGACCATTCATACGTGACCGACACTCCCAACTCGTTGACCATACGGTTCATCGCACCCTTGCACCGTGAGCAAGGGGGGAGCTGGCCTTGCATCCTAACCGCATTACCAGCATTCAACGGGGACTTGCCGGCGAATGGGTCATTCGGGAGTGAAACCTTCGGCCCTGTGGAAGCGCCCGACATACGCGAGAACCGATGCTCCGTATGTGTGAAAGCCGAGTTGTTGGGATACCCGAGCGCAGCCTCTTCAGGCGTCATGTCGCCGCTCTCCAGCGAGATATTTCTCGTGCTTCCGTCTGATGACGTCACAGAGATATCGCACATGTGCCCGTTGCCGCCAGTGTTATGAACCAGGACTGGAGTCTGCCCCGCCAGCACATAGTACGTGTGGGCGTCGGTGACGGTCAGGTTGTGCACCGTTGTCTGCTGCTGCCACCGTTGGACGTCGCTGACCTGCGACCGGGCTCCCGTCGATGTCTGCACGTGCATCCCCGGCTGCAGCTCTGCCGCCTTCACCCAGGCGTCCAGGGCGGGAACCCAGAAGGGGTGGCCGTCGGTGGCCGTGAGTTCCGCCTCTTGGGTCTGCTCGCCTTGCGTCTGGGCGAGCGTCACCTTGACGAGCTTCTTTTCCCCCGTGCCGGTGATCGTGGCGGATGCCGTCTGAACCGAGGTTTCTCCGGTCTTCGGGTCGGTGGCGATTACCTTGTCGCCGACCTTGATCGCGGAGATGGGTTTGCTTGACCCGTCAGCCATCAGGACGGTGGTCTCGGGTATGAAGCTGTTGCCTACCGCACATGTGGTCGGCTTAGCTTTCGCCTGCTGTGCGGGGCGCTGCACCTGGGACGGTCGCGGACGGGGTTTTGCCGCCGCGCGGGGTTTTGCGCTGGGGCGTGTGCGGGCGGCTTGTTTGCGGGCTGCGGCACGTCGGGCCTGTTCGCGCTTGGCTGCTGCTCGCTGTGCCTCTACGCGCTTTCGGGCTGCGGCGGCTCGCATGGCTGCTTGCTTGGCTGCCCGGGCTTCGGCGGCTGCTGCCTTGGCGGCTGCGCGTTGGGCTGCGGCCGCTTCTTCGGCGGCTTTTCGTTCGGCCGCTTCCTCGCGGCGCAGGGCTGCTTCGCGTGCGGCCTTCTCGCGTTGCAGGCGTGCTGCTTCCTCGGCTTTTCTCCTGATTTCAGCGATGCGTCGCTGGCGTTCGCGTTCCTGCTCCTCTTCCCATTTCCTCATGAGCCATCGCTGGAGTGCTGAGCCCAGCTCATAGGCGTTCTCACCACGGTCGTGGCCGCTTGGGCCACCGCCGCCGCCCTTTCCGCCGTAGTAGAGGCCGTCAGGGTCGGAGAAGGTGGCTGGTGCGTTGTTGCTGTAGGCGTACGGGTTCATCCTGCCGGACTGGCCGTAGTCGACGATGGGGTCGACGGAAATGAACCGGCCGGTGACCGGGTCGTAGTCTCGGGCGCCGAGTCGGGTGAGTCCGGTGTCGCGGTCCTTGGTTCCACCGACGAAGCCGCGCTGTCCGGACCAGGTGGAGGGCTGGATGCCCCGTTCCTCGCCGAACGGCATGGACTTGCGACGGGTGACCCGCATGTCTGCGGCGGCCATGTCGATGCTGGTGTTGGCGGTGCCGTGGTGGTCGGCGACCATCATCTGGCGGCCGCCGCCGGTGGCGCGCACGGTGGTGGCGCCGTCGGGGTGCGCGTAGAAGCGTTCCGCGGTCTTGGTGACGCCGTCAGGCTTGACCGTCAGTTCCGCCTCACCCAGGTAGAGCGTCTTGGATCCGTCGGCGCCCTTGCGGATCAGCCGGCTGCCGGATGCGTCGTAGAGGTATCCGGTGGTCTTGGTGGCGCCGCCCTCGACCGGTTCGGTGACCTGGCGGAGCTGGCCTTCGACGTCCCATTCCAGGGTCTGGGTGGTGCCGTTGACCTGGCGGGTGGTGGTGTTGCCGGACTTGTCGTAGGCGAAGGTGCTGAGCTGCTCTCCCTGGGGGCCGGTGGACTTGACCTGGGCGAGCGCGTTGGGGCCTCCGACTCCGGTCTTTCCGTAGGTGTAGGAGCGGGTGACGTCCTTGGTGGTGTTGCCGGTGATGTCGCGTTCGGTGAGCTTGGTGCGGTTTCCGGCGGCGTCGAACTCGTAGGAGTGCCAGTAGGCGTCGGTGCCGCCGACGGTGTCCTTGGAGGGGGCCGTCGTGCAGTCGTCGGTCTTGGCGGTCCAGGCCGAGGTCATCTGACGCAGCTGGTCGTAGACGAAGCACTGGGTGTCGGTCTTGCCGGTATCCGGGGCGGCCGCGCCCGGGACATCGTTGACCTTGGTGACGTTGCCGGCCTGGTCGTAGGTGTACTGGGTGTCGCTGATGCGCGCCGGTGCCACCGAGCGGTCGAAAATCGACTGGGTTTTACGGCGAGTGAACTCGTCGTAGACGTAGGTGCCGTAGACCTTCTTGGCAGCGACGCCGGCGTCGGTGCGCAGGATCTCGCCGAAGGCGGAGTACTGCACGTCGTTGAGGTAGGAGGCCGCGCCGCGGATGGAGATCGGGAGGCCGTCGGAGTTGTACCAGAAGGTCACTCGTTCGGCTGCCAGGCCGCCCAGGGCGGGGACGTCGGTTGACTGCAGTTTGCCGGTGGGCGTGTAGGCGGTGTTGTAGGTGTAGGTGCCTCCGAGGCCGGTTTCCTCTGTGGGGATGGTGGTTTTGGTGGTCAGCGGCCGGTAGGCGTTGTCGTACGTGGTGACTTCGTCGCGGTAGGCGAGCCCGTTGTCGTAGCGGATGGCCGCGGTGGGGAGTCCCTTGTAGAGGGTGTCGTAGGTCCACTCGATGCGCTTGGGGCCGGTGGCGCTTCCTTCGCGCACGGATGTCTGGCGGCCTGCGGCGTCATAGGTGGGGACCAGGATGTTGCCCCGGGGGTCCTTCACCGCGATGACGTTGTCGGTCGCGTCGTAGGTGAGTTCGGTGCGGCCGCCGTCGGGGTCGGTGGATGCGGTCTGGCGGCCGCGGTTGTCGTACTCGAAAGCCGCGACGGCGCCACCGGGTCCGGTGATCTTGGAGATCTGGTCGTGGTTGTTGTATTCGAAGGTGGTGTCGCGCCATGCGCTGCGATCCGGCTTGCTGTATTCGCGAGACGTGACGACGCGGCCCTCTGCGTCTTCGAACCGGGTGGTGACTGTGGCGCCCTGGGGCGGCACGGTCGTGGTGGTGTCACCGTCACGTTCGATGGTGGTCCGGGTCCGTTCGGTCCCCCGGGCATAGGTGATCGTGTGGGTCGCCTGGGCCATGCCGTCGTAGAACGTGCGGACCTGTGAGGGGACCTCGTTGTCGCCGACCTGGAGGAGGACGGCGGTGGGCTCGTTACTGTTGAAGTAGCCGTCGTTCTTCTTCCACGCCCGACCTGCGGAGTCGTAGAACGTGTCGCCGACAATGCGGCCGGCGCCGATGGCCTCGTCCTGGGTCTGCCGCTTGCGCAGCAGGCCGTCCATGATCTCGTAGGAGACGGCGTACTCGCCGTTGTCCTTCAAGGTGCGGTGGGTGACGACGGCGGGCCCGTCGCGGCGCACAGTGTACTCGTAGGTCGCGTTCGGTGTCTGGGTGAGCGGATCGCGGTCGATCTTCCAGACCTTCAGCAGCCGGCCCAGCGGGTCGTACTGCAGCGTCGAGGACTTGCCGTTGGCGTCGGTGGTCTTGGCCGCCAGGCCTCGTACGCCGTCGAACTCGGTGGTCTCGGTGTGTCCCAGCGGGTCGGTGGTGACCGTCTTGACGGGGCGGGCGCCGGTCGCGGGGGTGTTGGTGACGGTGGTCTTGCGGCCTTCCCCGTCCCAGGAGGCGGTTTCCCGGCCGTGGATGTCGTACTCGGTCTTGTCGATGGTCAGGTAGCCGGTGCCGCCGGCGTTCTGCTCCTGGACCTCGGTGGCCAGGCCCTTGGTGGGCGTCGCGCCGAAGGCGAGCCCGTCGTACAGGGTGCGGGTGTCCTTGACCACCTCACCCCCGCTGGTTCCACAGGCTCCGAGCGTCGTCAGCTGCCGGGATTCCGATTCCAGCAGGTAGGCGGCGGTGTTGCGCGCGTAGCTGGTCGTGGAGCACGACCGTTTGCCGCTGGCCGTGGTCTCGTCGACCTGGGTCGGCAGACCGTAGGTGTCGTAGGAGGTCACCTCTTTGTCGGCGCGCCACGTGTCGCCCTTGACCCGCTTGCGGGTCACGACCGTCTCGGGGTTGCCCATCCAGGCTTGCAAAGGGGTGGTGCCCGCCCGCTTGCGTTCGGCAGTCTTGACCGCCCAGGCCGTGGTGACCGTGGTGAAGTTGACAGGGCCGCCGTCGGACTCGTAGGTGATCTTCTCGCGGAGCTGGCCCTGGAGGTGCGGCAGGTCGGGAACCGAACCGCCCTGGGTGTCCTCGACCGTCGCGGTGCGGGTGCCGATGGGTAGTTTGTCCCCGTGCATGCCTCGGAAGTACCGCTGCTCGGTCAGCTGCCCGGTGTCCGAGCCCGCGCCGCGGCGGGTGCGGACCCGCTCGTAGCCGCGGTACTGGGACCAGGTGCGCTGCTTGGCCTCCGTGAACTCGCGGGTGTCGTACGCCCAGGCCGGTGAGCCGAGGAACTCGTAGGAGGTGACCTCGTCGGGGCTGTCCGTGACGAGGTCGTCCTCGCGGACCTGCGTGGCCAGATAGATGTGGAACCAGTCCTGGACGGGTTTGGTCGCGCCCTTGGGCGTCCAGTACTGCGGGTAGCAGCGCATCGTGTTGGTCTCGGGGGAGGCCGGCATCTTGCGCGGTTCGAGCACCTGGCATTCGCGCGGCGAGTAGGTGACGCCGATACGTCCGCCGCTCTCGGTGTCGATCGCGTGGATGCGCATCCGGGAGAACGGGGGCAGGCCCTCGACTCCGTCGACGCGGTTGTCCATCTGGGTGCCGGCGAAGGTCACCTTCGGCATGTTCGCCGTGCCGCCCGCACCGTGCCCGGTGCGGGTGATGGACTCCAGCCACAGAGCCGGGGAGGTGCCGTCACCGGTATCGGGGTACCCCTGTTCCAGCGTCCAGGAGTCGACGTCCGTCAGCGCGGTGCCGGTCAGTACCTGGGTGGTGACCTTGGTCAGACGCTTGGTCGACCAGAAGGTTGGGGAGTACTTGTCGGTGCACTGCGTACCTGGCCGGCACTCCTGGTCCAGCGGGGTGTCGGGCCAGTACTTCGCGTTGGCCGTCGTCCGCTTGGACTCCGCGCAGTCGAACGTGGCATTGGGTATGCAGCGCTCTGCGGTGGTGAAGCGGGTGCGGCCTGCCGGCTGCCCGACGAAGAGGGCATTTGAGCGCTGGCCGTAGTCGATCCGGTCCAGCTCCGCGGACCGGTCGTAGGAGATGGGTTTGTCGGCCTTCATGTGCTGGCCGTAGAAGTTGGTGTACTTGTTCCACCAGAAGGTCATGGCGTCACCGAGCGGATCGACGACGTAGTCCAGGTTCCAGCGGTAGGCCTGTGTGCAGTCGGAGTCCGCGAAGGCCGTCGCGTGACAGGGCTCACCGGGGTGGTTGCCGAACACCGGGACCGTCAGAGCGGAGTTGGTGCGCTGGGCACCGGCGCCGGGAAGCTTGTTCAGACCGAAGTGGTACTGGACACCGTCGGTGCTCGTGACAACCCAGTACTCGCCGTCTTTGGTGCCGTTGTCCGCGCCTGTGCGCCGTTCGATCCTGGCGCCGTCGTCGTCGGCCGCCCGCCATGAGCCCGTTGCGTCGTCCTTGACCAGCTCGGAGGTGCTGCCGTCCAGGGACAGTACGACGTGGTCGGAGCCCCAGCACAGGTCGCCGGTCTCGCCGGAGTTGTTCGGGGTCTTCCCGTCCTCGGCGGCCTTGTCGGTGGAGCAGGGCTTGTAGCGCCGTTCCACGAAACCGGGCTCGTAGTCCCAGCCCTCGGCGATCCACGAGGACTGCGAGCTTGAGGAAGCGGTACGGCCGTCCACCGAGTTCGAGGAGTACGACAGCTGGATCTCGGGTTCCGGTCCGCCGGGGACTTCCGGCGCCTTCATCGGGTACGACCAGGCGAACCCGCCGGATGAACCGCCGCCCTGCCAGGAGCCGGTCGATGACAGCGAGGTCGCCTGGTGGTTTCCGCCGGGTCCCGACGCGGAAGCCGCCGCTGCAAGGACCATCGGTGCGCCCGCACTACGCGCGACCTGCTTGTCAAGGTCGACGGTGGCACTGACGGTGCCGGTGACCGGGTCGTTGGCGCCGCCCAGCTCGGTACGCGTACGGCACTCCGCCTTGTCCGGTGTGCTCAGGGCGCAGGCGGGGAGCTGGACCAGCCGCAGCCGGGAACTCCAATCACCGCCGTAGGTGTCCTTGATCGCTGTGTAGTCCAGCTCGACCTTGACCGAACCGGTCGCGGCCTTGGCTGTGTTCGTGGCCGTGGGGGCAGCGGTGAACAGCACACCCTCGATCCCCGCCTTGCGCGCCGTGGCCTGGTCCTTGATCTGGACCCGGGCCGCACCGTCGGCCGGAGCCGGGGTGGCGGTCAGCTCGTCATGGGCGGCCTTCGCCGGCGCCGCAGGGCGGATCAACCGCACCGGAGCATCACCGGGCAGACCTGCTGCGAGTGTGCCCAACGTGGGGGCTGCGCGTGGGCGCAGCAGCGTCATGGGCTTCTTCTGGTTCCCCGTCACCTGGACGGTGAAGTCGCCCGCCAGGGTCCTGGAGGTGGACGGCAGCCACTTCTTCGCGGCGTCGTCCTGGACGTCCTTACGTTCGTTTCGGACGTCGCGGCCAGGAACGGACGCGTCGCGCTTGAGTTCCTCCAGATGCAGCCTGGCCGGGCCCGCCTGGGCGGAGGTCCCTGGCATGAGAGTAACGAGGAACGCCATAAAAAGGAGAAAAGCTACCGATCTTTGCCAGTTGCCCAAATGGCGCATGTGTTGGAGTAGTTGTCGCACGAATTTAACCCACTCTCGATCAGTTAGAACATATGGACGATGTAGTGTAAACACAGGTTAAAGTTCGCCAAAGCAAGGGGTCATCTCTCAAGCGGCCCCGGTCCAACGCAAGAACGGCAGAAAATGCTAGGAATATTCACGCGAGGATGGTCGCCGACAAGGCGTAGAGTGCTGCCCGGGGTCATGACGGTCCTGGTCATGTGTGGTTCGTTGAGCCTCGCGCCGGTCGTCCCGGCCTCCGCCACTGCCGCAGACAGCACGACCAGTACACCCTCAACTCCACAACAGAGCACGGGATCTGAGCAGTCCGCCGTCAACGCGGCGCGCCAGTCCGGTCAGCCGGTCGAGGTGCTCACGCAGCGCTCGGAGACCAGCGAGACCTACGCCCTGCCCAACGGGAACCTGCGCCGGACCCAGCACACCATGCCGGTCCGGGTGAAGCGCGAAGGTACCTGGACCCCCATCGATACCACCCTCGCCACCATCGCCGGCCGGGTCTCCCCCATAGCCGCCGCCGGCCATGTGACCTTCTCAGCCGGGGGTACGACCCCTCTGGTGACCCTCGCCGACCAGGGCCGCTCCATCTCCCTGACCTGGCCCACGCCGCTGCCCACGCCCGTTCTCGACGGCGCCACCGCGACGTATCCGGAAGTCCTGCCGGGCGTCGACCTCGCCGTTGCCGCGAGCGTCGACGGTTTCAGCCAGGCCCTCATCGTCAAGTCAGCCCAGGCGGCCGACAATCCGGAGCTCGCCACCATCGACTTCGGCCTCACGACCGACGGCCTCACCCTGAAGCAGGACCTGGCGGCCGGGAACCTCACCGCGCTGAACCCGGCCGGCCAGACCGTGTTCGCCACCTCCACCGCCCGCATGTGGGACTCCTCCGGCACTACCGAGCCCGCAGCCACCGCGCCGGCCGCGAAGTCCGCGGCGCCGCCGGTCAACTCCCTGAACGCTGCATCCCGGCTGCGCGAGGCACCCACTGACCTGAGCCCCGGCACCAACAGCAGCACCGTCGGCATCGACATCGCCCACGACCGGCTGACCCTCACTCCGGACCAGAAGCTGCTCGACTCGCCGAGCACCACGTACCCGGTCTACATCGACCCGAGGATGACCGGCACCCGTCAGGCCTGGACCATCGCCTACAAGCGCCACCCGAACGACAGCTACTGGAACGGCACCGGCTGGAGCGGCGGCACCACCAGCGAAGCACGTGTCGGCTACGAGTCGTCCACCGGCGGCACCGCCCGCTCCTTCTTCCGTGTCGACTCCAAGTTCCTCGCCGGCGTGAAGGTCGTGGACGCCCAGTTCCAGATCACCGAGACCCACTCTTGGTCATGCACCGCCAAACCGGTCGAGCTGTACTGGACCGGCGCCATCAGCTCGGCGACCACCTGGAATAA
The DNA here is from genome assembly GCF_044454165.1 of Streptomyces sp. NPDC051567. Classification (NCBI taxonomy): domain Bacteria; kingdom Bacillati; phylum Actinomycetota; class Actinomycetes; order Kitasatosporales; family Streptomycetaceae; genus Streptomyces; species Streptomyces sp. NPDC051567. The sequence continues at coordinate 69,045 of NZ_JBITDK010000010.1, forward strand.
TCAACCGTCCTGGACAATCCGTCAGGACAGCCGCAACTACGCGCACGGCAACGAGAGCGTCGGCTGCCCGGACAAGGCCGTCGACTTCACAGCCATGGACGTGGCCGTCAGGGCAGCCGTCGGCAACTGGTCCGACATCACCTTCGGCCTGCGTGCTCCGCAGAGCGCGGAAGACTCCAAGGACGCGTACAGCTGGAAGAAGTTCAAGCCGGACGCGCAGCTCATCGTCGAGTTCAACCGCGCCCCCAAGGCGCCATGGGCGCTGGACACCATTCCCAGTACCAAGGTCAACGGCACCGAATGCGGCAATGGCAGCAGCTACACGACGCTCGGCAACACCGACGTCACCTTGAACGCACAGGTATGGGATCCGGACGGCGGCGACGTCAACGTCCAGTTCCAGGTCTGGCCCACCGGAACCTATGGCGGCGCTCCCGGCGTCATCTTCGACCAGCGGGTCCGCAAGACCGCCTTGGCCAACGACCCCAACGGCGTGCGGGCCAGCATCGTCGTACCCAAGGCCCTGCTCACCCAGTACAAGGACGCCCGCGGCGGCCAGTTCTCCTGGAAAGCCCAGGCCGAGGACGTGGGCGACTCCACCTTCGCCTCCGACTGGACACCCGCACTCGGGGCAGCCGGGTGCCGGTTCGGCTTCGATCCGACAGCCCCTTCCACGCTGCCGACCGTGAAGTCCGTCAACAACCTCTTCCCCGAGAATGCTGAAGGTGCCCTGGCCCGCACCGAAGGAGAGTTCATCCTCGGGTCAGGCGGCGAGACGGACATCGTCGAGTACCGATGGAGCATGGACCGCACCCCTGCCAGCACCGTCGCCAACCCGGCCACACCCGGCGGCAACGCATCCATCAAGGTCACCCCGCACACGCCCGGCCCGCACACCCTGTACGTCCAGGCCTTCGACGCCGGCAAGAACGCCGGACCGGTCTACCCGTACCGCTTCCACGTCAAAAGCCCCGGCATCGTGGACAAGCCCGGAGATGTCAACGGCGACGGCCTGCCAGACATGTTCGCCGTCAACGCGGACAGCAACCTGATCCTGTACGGCGGAACCGGCAACGGCGGCGTGGCCACCTCCATCCCCCTCACAGCCAACGGCTACTGGGGCGGAGCCCTGCTGACCCACCGCGGCGACTGGACCGAAGACCTCTACGAAGACCTCGTCGCCCGCAAAGCCGACGGAACCCTCTGGCTCTACCCCAACAACGGACAGGGTGAATTCACCGAAGACACCAAACAGAAGGTCCAGTTCTTCAAGGACCCCGAGACCGGCCTGGAACTGAACCCAGCGACGATCAAACAGATCATCTCGGTCGGCGACCTGACGCCCAGCGAGGAGAGCCACAACCCTGACTTCGTCGCCGTCATCGGCGACCAGCTCTGGTTCCTGCCCGGCTACTCCGGCGGCAACATCCAGGTCGGCTACCAGATCGGATCCTCCGGCTGGGGCGTCATGCAGCTCGGCACCTCGGGCGATGTCGGCGGGGACGGCTTCACCGACCTCATCGCCCGCAACACCGCCACCGGCGAGCTGCGGGTCTACCACGGTAAGAGCAACGGCGACGCGGACGGCGACGGCATCCCCGACGGCGGCACAGCCCCAGCATCCCTCGGCGCCGATTCCGGCAAGACCACCTACGCCACCGGCTGGACCACTACCGACCGGCCACTGATCACCGCAACCGGCGACTCCAACGGCGACGGCATCGGCGACCTGTGGACCACCACGGCCAACACCACCGCCGGACTCGAATTCATCCCCGGCCGCAAGACCGGTCTCCTCGGCCCCGGAACCCCTGTAGGTACCAACGGCTGGCAAGCAATCAAGAACATTTCCTGACACACCAGCAACACATCCCCACGTCGGCCCGGTCCGCGCAGCCCTGCTGCCCGGACCGGGCCGACATCGCTATCAGCTCCATTGAGGTGGTCCAGGGACCACCGGTCCGTGGGAACAGGTCGGGCAGCGCCTGGTGGTAGAGCGACAGGGCCCGGTGCTCGAAGGCGATCAGTGCCGGTCGGTGGTGAGGTGCTGGATGCAGGCGAGGCGGTGACCGCGGACCTTGACGATGATCTGGCCTCTTTCGCCGTGGACCCGGAGATCGGGGGCGCAGGGGCCGGACCGCGCCGGACAGCCACACGAGCTCCTCGGCGGCGACGCTGTACCGGGCTATCGCGAAGTCGATCAGGCTGTGACGCCCGGTTGCGGTGTTGTACAGCCAGTTCCGGGTCGTGTAGTCGCTGTGCTGGAAGACCAGTGGCAGGTGCCCGGCCAGGTCCACCAGGTTCTTCGAAGCGGCTTCGACCAGCGCGATCCGGTCGGCGGCCAGGTGGGTGGCCGTGCCCTGAAGGCAGTCGGCGGCCTCCCGGGCCTGCTCCTGCATCGCCGCACGCACGGCGGCGCGGTCTGCGGCCGACCCGGAGCCGACGTGTCGTGCCAGGTGCGCAGCAGTCGGCCGGCGTTCTCGTGCAGGCGCAGCTGGACGTTCAGGGGCAGCGCCGGCGGCGTGTCGCCGCTGGAGGTTTCCTGATGGTTGAGGCACGCCACGATCCAGATCACCGCGGACATCTATGGTCACCTGACCCCGGACGCCGGTGGCAGACTGAGGTCCGTGATGGATCAGGTACTGGCTGGCGCTAGCGTGGTTGGTACTGACTGCGGCGCCCGTGCTGGGTTCGGAGGTAGAGGAGCGGTAAACGTGCAGGTCGGAGCTATATCTTGAGAATTCTGCACACCTTTTTGACACATCTCTTATCATGAATGCTCATTCGAGCGCAAATGTGCAGGTCAAGCGCTTGGTCCTCGCCTCTCGGTGGGGCCCTCCTGCATCCCCGTGCTGATCTGGTGCTGACCTCTCATCACCCGTCATCATCCCTGCGAACCTCAACCGTGCTGGGTTGGTGCTGACTTAGACAAGCCCAGCCTCGATGCCTTTGGGGGTGTGTCGGCAAGCGAAGCGGCCAAGATCGGACCGGCGAACTGACGAGATCGGTCTGAGCGGTGACAGGCGTGGACGGTAGGCGTAAGTCAGCCACCGCAGACCGATGCGGTCCGATCCCCGCGGGAGCGGAATACCTGGGTGGCGCGATTCCGCCCGGCTTCCGGCCGCACATCTTCCGGACTGGAATTGTGTAGTCGGTGAACATGCCAGGCGTGCCGAGGAGTCCGTGTGCGATGGAATCTCGGGCGGCGTAAGGGAGAATTGGTCGTCCCACGCCTTCGGCTCTTCGCATGCCGGCGAGCGGATCTCACGGGGGCCTCACGGCGGGGCAGGTGCAGGTTCGGCGATGCAGTTGGCTGTTGTGGGCGGGCCCTGTCTTGCAAAGCGTAAGCGTGTTGTAGTGAGGGTACGGCTTCAACGTGGTGCCGATGACGCACCACGTGGAGTGCGTGGCGATCCTGGAGCGGGTCGCCAAGGATGCCTGACCTGCAGGTTTGTCGATGTGCATTATGTGCACGGTGGGCGTTACGGGCGATATCTTGACGCTGAAATGACGCTCATTTGACGCTCGTCGAAGGTGTTCTCTGATGCATCGTCAGTAGTGGAAAGTCGCCTCCCAAGCCCGCCGTGTGCCCGGTCGTGGAGGCGGCTTCTGCGTAACTGGACGACTCGTGCGAGCCCTGTAGGTGTCCTGGCTGACTCCAGCTCGACGGATACGCTCCGAAGCTGACTGGGAAGGGGGATGCCGCCGCCAGAGAGTTCGACGGGGTTCCGAGCTCACCACTTCCGGTTTGGAGGAAGGCTGGGAGTGGAGGCAGCCCCTGGGGGTGACGGCGGCGCATCGGATGGTCATGACGTCGACGAGCGGCAGAGTCTTGTCCCATGACACGCCACCGGGCGGCACTCGTCCTGATAACGCTGTTCTTTGCGGGGGCCTTGATTGCTGCCCCATGCTTACCACCGGAGCCGCGAGCCCTTCTGGCCATGGAGGGGGCTGTCCAGCCGCTGCGCACCGCCGAGCCGTACGGTGATCTGAGTGACCTGCGGCCCTTCGGTCACATGGTGGCCAACGCGCGGGTGGTGGGGATGGGTGAGGCGACGCACAGCTCGCATGAGTTCTTCACGATGAAGCATCGCGTCCTGCGCTATTTGGTCGAGAACAAGGGCTTTCGGGCGTTCGCGCTCGAGACGAGCTGGAGCAGCGGCCTGCGCCTCGACGAATACGTGCTGACGGGCGAGGGTGATCCAAGGCAGGTCATGCGGGAGGAATTCCAGGGCGCGTACGCGTGGTGGAACACCGAGGAATACCTTGCGCTGGTCGAGTGGATGCGCGCATACAACATCCGCCACCCGGCTGATCCTGTGCGCTTCGTGGGCGACGACTTCGCTTATGCCGGGCCGGAGCTGTACGACAAGGTGCTCGCATACGTGGCCCAGGGCCACCCGGCGCTGCTGCACCGCTTCACCGACCTGTACCGGGGCCTGAGGCCGACCACCACGGCCGGCACTTATATGCGGCGATACCTCACCTACCCGCTGGACGAACGAAGGAGCAGGGCGAAGAGGGCCGAACGCGCCCTAACCCTGCTCAAGAGCCTCCCGGTGTGTTCAGGGGCGCGGAGGGCCACCTACGACCGGGCCGTGCAGAATGCGACCGCCATCACTCAGACCGCCCAAGGCTACGCATTCGACTTCGAGGACCAGCGACAACTCAAGGCGGCCATGCGTTTCCGTGACCGGATCATGGCGGACAACGTCGCCTGGTGGCATGCGCATACCGGGCACAAGATCCTGCTGTCGGCCCACAACGCGCACGTCTCCTACCGGACGTCCGATCCGCGCTATCCGAAGATGCAAGGCGCCTTCCTGCACGAGCGGTTCGGAGCGGACTACGTGAGCGTCGGCGCGACCTTCGGCCGGGGCTCGTTCAACGCGACCGGCCCCGACAACAGGACGCGAGTCCACACGGTCGGGCCCGCCACCCGGGGGAGCACGGAGTACCTTCTCGACCAGGTGAGCCCGCGCGACTACGCCGTGGACGTCCGTACGGTTCCGAAGGCCGCACGCACATGGCTGCTCACCGCCCGCCCCACGCGGAGCATCGGTACGTCCTACCCCGGGCCCGAGTCACTGATCGCGCCGGCACGGTCGCACGACATCCTCATCCACCTGCACCAGGTCCGTCCCGCAGGGCTGTTGGCGATTCCGTGACTGAGCCTGGGCACACCGCAGCCGTTCCCGTCCCGCTACCGGAAGACCTGGGCGAGCCTCTTCACCCCCAGCTCGATCTGTTCCGGACCATGGCCGGCGAAGGACATCCGCAGCGTGGCGGGGTCGGCCTGCCCAGCGAAGAACGGGGCGCCTGGAACGTAGGCGACACAGTGGGCAACGGCCTCGGACAGCAGGGCGTACGTGTCGTAGCAGTCGGGCAGCCGGACCCAGATGAACATTCCTCCGTCAGGCCTGGTCCAGGTACTGCCGGACGGAAGTGCGTGCGCGAGCGCGCCGAGCATCGCGTCACAGCGTTCCCGGTAGGTGTACGAGGCCTGCTCCAGGCGTGCGTCGAGATCGTGTTCCCTCAGGTAGTGCGCGGCGGCCGCCTGGTCGACCGTGGACGTGTGGAGATCGAAGGCCTGCTTGGCCAGCACACACACGCCGCGCAACGCGGCCGGAGCGCGCAGCCACCCCAGCCGCATGCCAGGAGAGAGGATCTTGGACAGGCTACCCAGCAGCACGGTGCGGTCCGCGGCGTCGTCCAGCGACGCGATCCACGGCACGTGCTCGCCGCGGAACCGCAGCTCGCCGTAGGGGTCGTCCTCGGCGATCCACAGCCCCTGTTCGGCCGCGATGCGCGCCACCGCTCGGCGACGCTCGATCGGAAGGGTGTGTCCGGTCGGGTTCTGGAAGGTGGGGACCAGGTAGAGCAGCTTGGGACGTTCTTCAGCCGTGATCCGAGCCAGAGCCTCGACATCGATGCCTTGTCCGTCGGTCGGCACCGGGACGACTCGCGCGCCCGCCAGGGCGAAGGACTGGAGAGCCGCCAGATAGGTGGGGTTCTCGACCAGCACAGTGTCACCGGGTTCGAGCAGCGCGGTCGCCAACAGCGACAGCGCCTGCTGCGACCCGGTCGTCACCAGCAGGTCCTGCGCGCGGGAGAGCAGTTGGCGGGCGGACAGCCGGGCCGCGACGGCCTCGCGCAGCCGGGGGTCGCCCTCCGTGGTCGAGTACTGGAGCACGCGATGCGGGGATTCCGTCAGCACATGGTCGTAAGCCGTGCGAATTCCCTCGACATCGAGGAGTTCCGACGCGGGCAGGCCGCCGGCGAAGGAGATCACCTCGGGCCGGGCCGTCAGGGCGAGGGCCTCCCGGATGACGGAGCCCCCCGCTGAGACGGCCCGGGCGGCGAATCGGGGAGGAGCGACGCGAGTGTTCATGAGGTCCGGTCGTCCGTCCCACGCTTGAGCAGCGCCACCACCTGGTCCATGAACCGGTCGGTGGTTCCCTGTCCTCCCAGGTCGGGGGTGGCCGCATCACTCCGCGACACCTCGATCACACAGCTGCGGAGCAGTTCGGCCGGCCGGCCGTGCCCGAGGTGGTCGAGCATCATCGCCAGCGACATCGCCGCGGCATAAGGGTTCGCGAGGCTCTTGCCGGCGATGTCGGGAGCGCTGCCGTGCACGGGCTCGAACAGGGCGAAGCCCGTCTCGGGGCAGACGCTCGCGCTCGCTGCCAGGCCGAGGCCGCCCATCAGGGCCGCACCGATGTCGCTGATGATGTCTCCGAAGAGGTTCGACGCAAGGATGCCTTCGTACGGCGTCGCGTCGCGTACCAGGTTGTAGCAGAAGGAGTCGACGTACTCCTCGGAGCCCACCAGCTCCGGGAACTCCAGCAGTTCCCGGCGGAACACGTCCTGCCAGAGGCTGCCGGTGTTCGGTACGGCGTTGGACTTGTGGACCAGGGTCACCTTCCGCCGCCCCTTGTCACGGAGCTGTCCGAGGCAGAAGCGTACGAACTTCTCGACGGTCTCCCGGGTGTAGACGCATTCGTCGATCGCTACGCTGACCCTGCCGGCACTGGCCACCGTGCCGCCGACGCCCACGTAGAGCCCCTGGGTGTTCTCGCGGTAGAGGTCGATGACCCCGCTCGGCAGGGCGATCGGGCGGTAGTTGACGTAGAGGTCGAGTCCCTTGCGCATTCCCAGCAGGATGTCCCGGCCGTGCGCCATGTCCGGGATGCGTGGATCGCCCAAGGCGCCCAGCAAGACCGCCGCGTACTCGCTCGACAGCAGGTCGATCGCCCCGGCGGGCAGGCCGATGCCCGTGTCGAGCCATTGATCGGCTCCCCAGGTGAACACCTCGTATTCGAGGCCGAGCCCGTAGGCCTCGTTGAGGTGTTCCAGGGCGGGCAGGACTGCCGGAACCACTTCCTTGCCGATTCCGTCACCGGGGACCACTGCGATTCTCATGATTGCGTCCGTGTCTTGAGCATGTCTTCAACAGAGCTGAGGCGGCCGGCGATCGCGGTGGCGGCCACGACGTAGGGGGAGGCCAGATACACGTGACCGGGCCCCGACCGGCCGGGGAAGTTGCGGTTCTGTGCGCTCACCGTGACCTCCTCCGGGCTTTCCGAGACGCCCGGCCCGGCGTTGATGCAGGCCCCGCAGGAGGGCGGCAGCACGCTCACACCGACCTCCTCGAAGAGTTCGATGTAGCCCCGGTCGACCGCATAGCGCATGACGCTCTCGCTGCCCACCTGGATGTACGCCTGGACACCTTCGGGGACGGTCATGCCCTGCGCGCGAGCCCGCTCGAAGACGCTCGCGTACATGTCCATGTCGTACGCCTTGCCACCGGTGCAGGACCCGCCGTACACCTTGTCGACCTTGACCTCCGCGTCGACAGAGGCCAGCGGAACGGAGTTGCGCGGGTCCCCGGGAAGGGCGACCATCGGCTGGATACCGGCCAGCTCGATGTCCACCACGGCGGAGTACGCCGCGCCCTGGTCGGAGTGAACGTCCGTGCCGGCGGACGAGGCCGGACCGCGCAGCGCCAGGTGGGCGTGGGTCACCTGGTCCGGCTCGAACATGGCGGTCATGCCGCCCGCCTCCACCGCCATGTTGCACAGCGTGGCGCGCTCGTCGAGGTTCATCGACGCGCACCCGGGACCGCTGAAGAGGATGACCTTGCCCAGCGTCTGGCTGCCCTGGATCATCGGGTGTGCCAGCAGCGCCAGCATGAGGTCCTTCGCGCACACGCCCGGTGCCAGCTCGCCCAGCAGGTTGACCTGGATGACCGCCGGGACCTTCACCAGGATCTCGCGGTTGTACCAGGAGTTGGCTATGTCGGTGGCACCCACGCCGAAGGCGAAGGCGCCCACGGCGCCGGCCGTGCACGTGTGGCTGTCGGTACCGATGATCACGTCGCCCGGCTTGGCGACGTTCTCGACGATGTAGTTGTGGCAGATCGCACGGCTGCCCCCGGTGTCCGCGGGGCCGATGAAGTTCCCGCCGCTCAGGGTCGCGAACTCCGCCTGCCGCTTGCCGAGGTTCTCCACCCGCTCGATCAGTTCCAGGCCGTTGGCGCGCCGCTTGAGAACCGGCTCCGCCAGCGAGAGGTGGTCCTGGAAGAAGTAGCAGGACTCGGGGCTCGCCAGCGCGGCATCCGCGCCGAACTGCTGGGCGAACATGCCGGCGGCCATGGGCGTCACGTACTCGTGCGAGAACCTGACGTCCGCCTCGATGAAGTACGACTCCCCGATCCGTACGGTGGCGTCCTCGGGGGGCTGGTTACGGGACGAGAGGCGGCTCTGAATGATCTTCTCGACGGCGTTCTGCGGGCGCGGCGCATCGAAGTGGGGCTTGATGGGGGACTGCGTGCCCTTACGCGTCTCGCGGTTGAACCCGAACAGGCCGCCCAGGTCGATGATGGCGCGCTCGATGTCGTTCGCCCGGCGTGTGAAGGCGTCCAGCGGCAGTTCCTCGCCCGTCAGCAAGGCGTCCAGGACGGTGAAATCGTCGCACGTGATGATGCCGACGTTGCGGCAGTTCTGCTGGTAGATCCGCTCAAAGGACCGGGCGAACACGATCTCTACACCGGCGTACTTCTCGGCGTAGACGGCGTGTTCCCGGGACGAACCGCAGCCCTTGGCCTCGCCGCTGACGATGATCTGCGGGGCGAAGGCCTTCACCGCGCCCTGGCCGAACTTCCTGTCCCGCAGGCCCAGGTACGCGTACTCCCCGAGCTTCTCGTCGTACCAGTAGCAGCACCAGCCGGGGATGATCTCGTCGGTCGAGATGTTGTTCATCAGCGGCGCCCGTATCAGCTCCGCCGGTGTCGCCGTTCCGGTGCCGTCCAGCTGCGCGGCGAGCAGATCAGTGTCCTCGGTGATGACCAGCAGGTTGCCGCTGAGCCGGATGTCACGGGTGCGGTTGTCGCCGGTCGGTTCACTCAGCGTTCGCAATGATCTGCCTTATCTGTTCGTCGGTCAGCGGACCGCGGCCCGACTTCGCCTGTTCGAGAACCTGCTTGATGAAGGAGGTGTTGTCGCTGTCGTAACCGTGCACCGTCAGCCAGTACTTGACGTTGTTCGCACCGGATGCCTCGTCGATGAGCACCTCCTGTTCCCGGCCCAGATAGCTGGCCGGGACGCTGGAGTAGACCGCATCCTTGACCAGCACATTGCCCTTCTCGTGGGCCTTGAGGATGGCGGAGGCATGCACTCCGGCACTGGTCTTGAAGACGTCCCGGCCCAGGGCGGGGTAGTTCTGCGGGATCTCGACCCCGAGCACGGACGCGGCGTAGTCGGAGTACTCGCGCAGCGCCCTGAGGTCGTAGTGGCCGTGCTCGTCGAGGTGGCTGTTGACCATGAGCTGGTCGAGGGAGGCGTTCCCGGCACGCTCGCCGATGCCCAGGATCGTCCCGTGCACACGCTCGCAGCCGTGGGTGAGGGCGGTCAGGGAGTTGGCCAGCGCCAGGCCGCGGTCGTTGTGCCCGTGCCACTCGAAGCCGACCTGGTGGCCGCGGTCCCGGAAGTACTGGTGCGACCACTGGAGCAGCGATTCGACGCCGCTCGGTAATGCCGCACCGACCGTGTCGCACAGGGTCACCCGCCGCACACCCGTGTCGATGGCCACGTCGAACACGTGGCCCAGCACGTCCGGAGTACACCGCACGGCGTCCTCCAGGACCAGGACGAACTCCGCTCCACCGCGCCGGCATTCGGCCACCGACTCGCGGATGTGACGCTGGATCAGCCGGACATCCCAGTCCTCCACGTACTGCCGGATGGGGCTGACGCCGATGAAGATGTAGGCGTCCACGGAAACCCCCACCTGTTGGGCTATCTCGCAGATCGCGTTGATGTCCGAGGGGTGGGTGCGGCCCGCGTACCCCTGGGAGAGCGGGTGGCCGCTGCGGAGGATGTGGCGGGCGATCTCCACGCAGGTCCGCAGGGCTGCGGGGTCCGAGCCGGGGAATCCCAGGTCCGCGGAGGTGACGCCGGCGCGGACCATGTGGTCCACCAGCTTCAGCTTCTCCTCCAGCGTGGGATTGCGGATGTTCGGGGCCTGGAGTCCGTCGCGCAGGGTCTCATCGAAAAGGGTCCCCGGGTAGGGAGGCTCCGGAACGGGCCGGTGCGCCGCCACCTTGATGGCGTTCCAGTTGAACCAGACATCGGGGCTCGGACTGGAGCTGTCGGAAGCTTTTCCGTTCACTGCGATCTCCGAGTTTCTTGAAATGCGGTCGCCCCGCACCAGCCGCCGACGTGCGGTCTGGAAGCTTGGGGAACCGCGCCGGGGGCACGGCAGGAATGTGCGGCCGGGACAGATCGGAAAACTGTCGACGGGAAAGTCCAGGTACGTGTGTACGGACAGCCCGGCCGGACTTCGGCGGTACGGCTACCCGTACGAACGGGGGTGCGGGTAGCCGTACCCCCCCATCCTTGATCGTTCACCCAGTCGAGGGCAAGCAGTTTCCATGGGAGGAAAAATGCCAGGTCAGAGGCCATTTATGGACCATGGCAGGATGGCGCGGGCGGTGGTGGGGCCACCGGCCGGGCTGGTGAGAACGAGCTTGCCGCGCAGGGCGGCGGCTCGGTCCACTAGCCCGCGCAGCCCGGTCCCGGCGTCCAGTGTGGCGCCCCCCACCCCGTTGTCGGTCACCACGACCACCAGGCAGTTGTCGGCGTGCTCCATCGAGACGTGAATGCGCGTGGCCGATGAGTGCTTGACGGCATTCGCCAGGGACTCCGCGATGATGAAATAGGCCGTGGATTCCACCTGGATGGCCGGTCGGCACTCCAGTTTGGAGGACACGGAGACGGGGACATGGAACGTCTCGGTCAATGAGGTGACGGCAGCGTGCAGTCCGCGGTCGCTGAGGATCGGTGGCTGGATTCCGCGGACCAGGTCGCGGATCTCATCGAGAGCTTTGCCGATTTCCCGGTGGGTCTCATCGAGCAGCTCGTGCAGGGCTTCCGCGCTGTGGTCCTTCCGCCGCGTCGCATGGGAGATCCGCATCAGCAACATGGCCAGCCTGGCCTGAGCGCCGTCGTGCAGATCACGGTCTATGCGCCGGTAGTCGGCGTCGTTGACGCGCAGCGCCGCGATGCGCTGCCGCTCGGCCAGTTCCTCGCGCCGGCGCCGCTCGTCCTCATCCACGCGGCCGAGCACCCGGCGGACCAGCCGTGCCCGCAGTTTGCCCAGCCAGAAGAGCAGCATCACCAGTGCGGCGAAGAGCGCGAGGGCGCCGACGGCCACACACAGGCGCGTGACGCCGCCTTCGACGACGAGTGTGCCGGCGGGGCCGAAGGCCAGCTGTTCGGTCCTACCGAAGGGGAGACTCGCCGTGAAGGCGACGACCGGCAGCGTCATCGTGAAGACCGGGAGCAGCCAGAGCATTCCCAGCAGGAGCAGGCACAGGTAACGGGACTCCCCCCAGCCCGAGGCCTTCTGCCGCGCTTCGACCTCGGTGGGGGCGGCGTGTTCCAGTCTCCTTCCGGGGGAGGCCGGATTCTGCGTCACCGAGGCTGCCAGCAGCAGTTCCAGGTCGGCGACGGCGCGCAGGAGCGGCAGGCCCGAGAGCAGCCCCGGACTCATGTCGGCCATCCGGTGCCGGAGTTTGTGCAGGGTCGGTCCCAGCCTGTTCTCCCGCTCGGGCAGCCGCTCGGCTCGGGGGGAGAGGAGCGCGATGATTCCGCGCGTCAGGTTCGTGAGGCCCTGCACGAGCAGCGCTGCCATCAGGGGAAGCGCGCTGAGGAGTGCGAACACCACTCTCAGCGCCATCTCCGCGATGGTCAGAGGGATCAGGAGAATACCGACCAGGCTGCCGACGGACAGGTAGATGACTCCTGCTGCGATCCGAGACTGGGCGGACGGGTAGTCCCGGACGGGTCTTTCCGCGTCATTCGACGGCGCTGTGCGGTACTTCATGACTCCAAAACCGCCGTAATTCATCTGATTTCAACGTGGGTCAATCCATTGGTGGGGCACATGGTTGGTGAGCGTCCCTCAACCACGCCCTCGGCGCAACTGCCCTCTGCGGAGGCCGAGAAGGCTCTTCGAGACCAGGAGGGCCCGGCTCTCGGCGGGCGCCGGGCGGGGAGTCCTCCAGCGATGGGCTGCCGGCCACCGGACTACAATTGCCGTGGATCATATGGTTCGGGGCACAGCAGGAGGCTACACACATGTCAGGGCGGCCGAACGGCTCTGGACCGGCGCCTGCGGGGCAACCACCGGAGCCCTCGACGACACGGGAGCAGGACGCTCGGAGCGTTGCCGTGTGGGAGGCGATGAAGCAGCACCCACTGAGCTTCCTCACCTCCGGCTGGCCCGTACGCTGCTGGGCCTTTCTCTTCGGTGGCCTACTGCTGGGCCTGGTCGTACTGGTGAGCCTTGCCGTGCTGATCGTCTTCGGAGTGTTGCTCTCGGTGGTCGGAGTGGGCCTGGTGGTGCTGACGGCCATCACGGTCTTCGGTCTTCCCGTCGCCGACGTGGAGCGCCGGCGCCTGCGGCTGGTGGAGCCGGTGCCACTGCCGGACCCGCACAGCTCCCTGGCGGGGGCCGGCGCCCGGACGTGGCTGCGCACACGGCTGAGGGAACGCGCGACATGGCGTGACCTGGGCTACGCCGTCATCCTCGCCGTCTTCTTCACCGGAGCCAACGCCGGCCTCGTCGTGCTGCTGGGCATGTCGCTCATGCTGCTGGCGACACCGGTCGTCGTGTGGGCGCTCGCTCCCGAAACCGTGATGATCATTCCAGGGCAGGCGATCTCCGGCCCGGTGGCCGCACTGCCGTTCTGCGCCGTGGGGCTGCTCGGCCTGGTACTGAGTGCCTACGGGGCCGGCTTGCTCGCGACGGTGCAAGTCAAGACGGCCTTGTTCCTGCTCTCTCCGCGCGACGAGCCGTCCCGGAGCCGTGTCATCGAACTCACCCGCTCCCGCATCCGACTGGCCGATGCCTTCGAGGCCGAGCGGCGCCGGATCGAACGCGACCTACACGACGGCGCCCAGCAGCAACTGGTCGCACTCACCATGACCTTGGGGCTTGCCGAGTTGGAGATGGGGGAGGGCGACTCACCCGCCGGCGAGCTCGTCTCCCGGGCCCGCCGCGAGGCACGGCAGGCGCTCGACGAGCTGCGCAGGCTCGTCCGCGGCATCTACCCCCAGGTGCTGACCGACCACGGGCTCGCCGCCGCGGTGGCGGAAGTCGCTCTGGGCCACCCGGTCCCCGTCACGGTCGACATCGATCTGCCGCACCGGCTGCCCGGTATGGTCGAGACCACGGCGTACTTCACGGTGACGGAGGCGCTGACCAACGCGGCCAAGCACAGCGGTGCTTCCCAGGTCGCGATCGTCGGCGAGTACAGGAACGACCGGTTTATCCTGCTGATCACCGATGACGGACACGGTGGCGCGGACCCTGCCGGGGGAACCGGGCTGTCGGGATTGGCGGACCGTATGGCGATCCTCAAGGGCCGGCTGGTGGTGTCCAGCCCCAAGGGCGGCCCGACCCAGCTTCGCGTGGAGGTGCCGTGCTCCGGGTAGTGCTGGCCGAGGACGCCGTGCTGTTGCGCGCCGGGCTCGTCGAACTCCTGACCCGCGGCGGCCACGAGGTGGTCGCCGCGGTCGGCGACGCCGTGGCACTGGCCGGCGCCGTCGAGGAGCATGCTCCGGACGTGGTGATCACCGATGTCCGGATGCCGCCCGGCTTCCGGGACGAAGGGCTCAAAGCCGCCGTGGAGTTGCGGGCCCGCCACGACCGGCTGCCGGTCCTGGTGCTCTCGCAGTACGTTGCCACCGCCTATGCCACGCAGCTGCTCAGCGGTGACGGCAGCCGGGGCGCGGCCGGGTTGGGGTATCTGCTCAAGGACAGGGTGGGGGAGGTCTCCGAGTTCCTGGAGGCCCTGCAGCGGGTCGCGGACGGCCACACCGTCATCGATCCCGAGGTGGTGCGCGTCCTGCTCGCGCAGCAGACGGCGAGCCGTCCGCTGCGCCAGCTCACCCCGCGCGAGCGCGAGGTGCTGGCAGCGATGGCGGAGGGCCTCAACAACCAGCTGATCGCGCGACGGCTCAGTGTGACCGAGGCCTCGGTGGTCAAGCACTCCAGCAATATCTTCATGAAGCTGGACCTCGGCCCCACCGACGGCAACCGGCGGGTGCTCGCCGTGCTCGCCCATCTGCGGGGCGAGTCCTCGTGAGGCCGGAACGGTCCACCGCGGGTCTCCGGGGGACCGCGGCCGCGGGGCAGGGCCCGGCGCTGCCTCTCAGGGCCGGCCGTCCTGGATGCGGGTCACCCAGCCCGCCGCCCTCGCGAACTCGGGGTCGCTCGTGCCGGGCGGCAGCGTACCCATGTTCTTCGGCGTAACCCCCGCCCGCGGATAGGAGCCGAGGAAACGTACCTTGGGGGCGCGGCGTTTCAGCCCCATCAGGGCTTCGGTGACCCGCCGCTCGGTGATGTGGCCCTCGGTGTCCAGGGCGAACCAGTAGTTGCCGATCCCTGCGCCCGTCGGCCGCGACTGGATCAGCATCAGATTGACACCGCGTACCGTGAGTTCCTGGAGCAGTTCGAGCAGCGCGCCCGAATGGTCGTCGTCCAGCCAGACGATCAGCGACGTCCGGTCGGCGCCGGTCGGTGCCGACGGCCGTGCCGGGCGGCCGACCAGCACGAAGCGGGTCTCGGCGTTGTCCGCGTCGTGGATCTGGGTGACCAGTGGCTCGAGTCCGTACGTCGCTGCCGCGAACTCGGCTGCGAACGCGGCGTCGTAGCGCCCCTCCTGCACGAGTCGCGCGCCGTCCGCGTTGGAGGCCGCCGATTCCCACTGGGCGTCGGGCAGCTTCGCCGCCAGCCATTTGCGCACCTGCGGCTGCGCGACCGGGTGGCCCGAGACCGTCTTGATGTCGGAAAGGTGGGTGCCCGGGCGTACCAACAGCGCGAAAGTGATGGGAAGGATGACTTCCCGGTAGATCATCAGCGGGTCGCCGTCGGCGAGTTCGTCGAGGGTCGTGGTGACGCCGCCGTCCACCGAGTTCTCGATCGGTACGAGGGCGGCAGCGGCCTCGCCGCTGCGGACGGCGTCGAGCGCCGCGGTCACGGACACCATGGGGACGAGTTCCCGGGCGGCCGCTTCGGGAAGCGTACGGAGCGCGGCTTCAGTGAAGGTGCCCTCCGGACCGAGATAGGTGTATCGGGTGGCTGACATGCCGTCACCCTAAGGGGTCGGCTTCCTGTAGGAGTTGCTGCCGAGCCCGTCTAGACGCTTATGGCCTGGGCTTTTTCCTCCCAGGGAAACGTCTTGCCCTCCGCTGGGAGAATGATCAAGGATTGAGGGGTACGGCTACCCGCACCCCCTGTGGTGCGGGTAGCCGTACCGGCGGAGGTTCGATGGTCGGTCAACTACGGGGGAAATCATGGATGCACGGCACCTTGGGAGCCGATTAGGGGAACTGGCCGACACCCATGTGGTCCCGGGGGCGCAGCTCGCCGTGTACACCGGTGGCGAGATCGTGAACGCCGTCGCCGGACTCGAGCGCTGCGACGGACCCCGCGCGGTGCAGCCCCGTACGGCGTTCGCCTACGGCTCCGTGACCAAGGTCTTCACCGCGACTCTGGTGCTCCAGCTCGTTTCCGACGGTGACCTGGAGCTCGACCAGCCGGTCTCCGGCTTCCTGGCGGAGTTCCGCGAGCCGGCGGACGCCCGGCTGGCCTCGATCACTCCCCGGCAACTCCTGAGCCACACCAGTGGCCTGGTCGCAGACCACGAACTGGACGAAGCCGGCGAGCGGTCGCTGTTCCGTTACGCGAAGAGCGTAGCCCAGCTCCCGCTGCTGGACCGCCCGGGGAACTCCTTCTCCTACTCGAACACCGGCTACAGCGTCCTCGGCCGTGTCGTCGAGGAGGTCACCGGTCTGAAGTGGCGCGACGCGCTCCAGGACTTCCTGCTGCGCCCGCTGGGCGTCGACCTGTCCATCGACCACGACTCCGAGGGGCCGGCCCGGCCCCTGGCCAAGGGGCACGCGGTCAGGCCCGGACAGCGCGAGGCGTTCCCGGTCGATCAGTTCCTGCCGCCCACCTGGACACCGGCCGGCGGGCTCAGCGGAAGCGCACAGGACCTGATCGCACTCGCCCAGCTGCACATCGGCACCGGCCTGAAGGCCGGCTCCCTCCTGGAGGACGAGCAGCGCACCGAGATGCATACCGCCGTGCGTCGCGCCGATGCCTTCGGCATGGCCGATGCCTGGGCTCTGGGCCTGGGGCACTACGGCAGTCCGGGCAACCGCTGGCTGGGCCACGATGGCACGGTGGACGGTGGTACGGCTCACCTCCGCTTCCACCCCGGATCGGGCCTCGCCGTCGCCCTGACCACCAATGCCACCACCGGGTCCAGCCTCTGGCCCGACGTGGTCAAGGAACTGCGCACCCTCGGCGTCGACGTCGGCGACCACGAGCCCGATGTGCCCACACCCCACCCCTCCGCTTCCCGGGCCGGCACCGGACCGCAGGGAGCCGAACGGCTCGTGGGCGACTACGGAAATGGCGACACCGTCTTCTCCGTCCGGCGCCACCAGGACGGCATCCGGCTCAGCGACCGGACCGGCCTGCTCGCCGATGTCACCTTGCACGAAAGCCTGAACTTCACCGCCCGGCGCATTGACACCGACGCGGCACCCTACGTCGGACGCTTCGTTCCGGACGACGGCACGGGCGAGATCGCCCTCCTGCAGCTCGCAGGGCGCTCCGCCAAGCGCATCCACGCCGCGGCCTGACGGTTTCCCGCCGCGCCCTGACCACTCTTCTCCGACTTCTCGGCAGCCGGCCCCGGCCACAGGCAGGGGGCAGTTGTTGCCGGAGTCCGTCAATCCTGGAGGTACAGCGTGACTCGCGCTGCAGCGTCGGCCAACCGGGAGCCTTTCCGGCATGTGGAATTCTGGCGTCAGCGGTTGGCAGGGATCGCTCCCCTCGAACTGCCGACGGACCGTCAGCGCCCCGTCGTCCGGTCGGCCGGGACGCAGACGTACGACATTGATGTCCCACTCGGCCTGGCCAAGGCCGTACGGGATATGGCCGCGCAGTACGAGGCCACCTCGCACGAGGTGCTCGTGGCTGCCGTGAAGGCGCTGTTCACCCGCTACTCGGGCCAGGACGACCTAGCCGTCGGCACGCTCTCCCCGCGCAGCGGGCACACCGTCGTGCTGCGCAGCGCGGTCGAGGCGGGTGCCACGTTCGGCGAGCTCGTCGCCCGGGTCAAGGAGACGGTGCGGGACGCCTTCGAGCACGGCGGGGTTTCGCTCGCGCAGCTCGTCGACGTGCTGTCACCGCAGCAGGACACCAGCGTGACCCCGTTCGTCCAGGCCATGGTCGTGGTGCGGGAGGAAGGGGACGAGCTCCGGCCGCCGTTCGACCCGCTGGACCTCACGCTTGAGTTCGCCGGCTCGGCAGAGCGGCCGACGGCGAGCATCCGCTTCAGCACGGCCCTCTTCGACGAGTCCACCATCGCCCGGCTCGCGGGCCACCTCGGAGTACTGCTCGCGGGCGCTGCCGCAGACCCCCGGGGCGCGGTCTCGGCGCTGCCGATGCTGACGGACGGCGAGTTCGACCAGATCGTACGGGAGTGGAACGCCACCGGCCTGGAGGTCCCCACCGGCACCTTCCCCGAGCTCTTCGCCACCCATGCGGCCTCCCGCCCGGACGCGGTCGCCGTCATCGACGAGCACGGCTCGGTGACCTACCGGGAGCTGGACGAGCGGGCCAACCGCCTCGCTCACCACCTGCGCGGGCTCGGCGCCGGCCGGGACGTCATGGTCGGCATGTGCGTGGAGCGGGGCGCCCCGATGGCGGTCGGACTGCTCGGCATCATGAAGGCGGGCGCCGCCTATCTGCCGCTGGATGCCGACTATCCGGCCGCCAGGCTCGCCCACATGCTCCAGGACTCCGGCGCGCGGCTGGTCGTGACGCAGAAGGGTCTGCGCGATCGGCTGCCGCGCACCGACGCCGTGCTGGTCACGGTGGACGAGGACCCGGAGCTGACCGACGCGGACCGCTACCCGCCCACCGCGCCGGACGTCGAGATGTCCCCGCAGGACCTCGCGTACGTCATCTACACCTCCGGCTCCACCGGCAAGCCCAAGGGGGTGCTCGTCCCGCACACCGGAATCGGCAACCTCGCAGCCGTACAGACCGAGCATTTCGACGTCACGCCGGACAGCCGGATACTGCAGTTCGCCTCCGCCAGCTTCGACGCGGCGTTCTGGGAGATGTGCATGGGCCTGGGCACGGGCGCCGCGCTGGTCATGGGCTCCAAGGACGCCATGCTTCCCGGCGAGCCGCTCGCCGTGTACGCCGCGGAACACGGCGTCACCCACGCCACGCTGACCCCGGCCACCGTCGCCGTCCTCCCCGAAGGCCGCGGTCTGCCCGCCGGCGCCACGCTCGTGGTCGCCGGTGAGGCGAGTACCGGTGACCTCGTGACGCGCTGGTCCGCCGGGCGCCGCATGGTTAATGCGTACGGCCCGACGGAAACCACCGTGTGCGCGACCATGAGCGCGCCGCTGACCGGCGCTGCGGTGCCGCCGATCGGCGCACCGATCGCCAACACGCAGGTCTACGTCCTCGACGACGCCCTGCGCCCGGTGCCCGCCGGAGTCCGTGGTGAGCTCTACATCGCCGGCGCCGGGCTGGCCCGTGGATACCACGGCAGGGCCGGCCTGACCGCGGAGCGGTTCGTCGCCAACCCCTTCGGCGAGCCGGGCCGGCGGATGTACCGCACCGGTGACGTGGCCCGCTGGACCGCCGACGGCACACTGGAGTACCTGGGCCGCGCGGACGACCAGGTCAAGGTGCGCGGCTTCCGCATCGAACTCGGCGAGATCGAGAGTGCGCTGGTCCAGCACCCGGACCTGGCGCAGGCCGTGGTCGTCACCCGCAACACCAACCTGCTGGCGTACGTCTCCGCGCTCGGCGCCACGCGTCCCACGCCCGACGAGATCAAGGCTCACCTCGCGGTGACCCTGCCCGACTACATGGTGCCGTCGGCGATCGTGGTGCTCGAGGCCCTCCCGCTGACCCCCAACGGCAAGGTGGACCGCAAGGCGCTGCCCGACCAGACCGCCGTGCAGGAGTCGGCCGGCGGCCGCATCGCGCCGCGCAATGCCGTCGAAGAGACCATCGCCGGCGTGTGGTCCGAAGTGCTGGGCGTCGACGGCTTCGGCGTCGACGACGACTTCTTCGCGCTGGGCGGCAACTCGATCCTCTCTGTGCGCGCCGTCTCCCGCATGCGCAAGGCGCTGGGGATCAAGCTCTCCCCGCGCGTCCTGTTCGACACCCCGACCGTCGCCGCGCTGGCCGCCTCGGTCGCCACGGCGGAGCAGGGCGGCGACGCCCCTGTCCCGGTCGCCTCCCGCGAGGGCGAACTGCCGATGTCCTACGGGCAGCAGCGCCTGTGGTTCCTGGAGGACTTCGACCCGGGGAGCGCCGAGTACCACACCGCCACCGGGCTGCGACTGACCGGCGAACTGAACGTGGACGCCCTGCGCGGTGCCGTGCACGACCTGATGACTCGCCACGAATCACTGCGCACTACCTTCGGCGTGGTCGGCGGGCGGGGCGTCCAGGTGATCCACCCGGCCCTGGAGCCGGAGTGGAAGACCACCGATCTCACCGCCGTCGCCGCAGGCCTGCGCGAGGAGCGGCTGCGCGAGCTGGTGCGCGCCGAGGTGACGCGGCCCTACGACCTCCAGGGCGGCCCCCTGGTCCGCGTCCTTCTGGTCGCCCTCTCGGCCGACGCGTACGTCTGCGTCCTCGGGATGCACCACATCGTGACCGACGGCTGGTCGATGGGCGTGGTCGCCCGGGAACTGGGCGAGCTGTACGCGGCCCGCGCGCTCCGGCGCCCCCCGACCCTGCCGGCGGTGCCCGTGCAGTACGCGGACTTCGCCGCGTGGCAGCGCGGCCGACTGGAGGGCAGCGGCCTGCTGGGCCGGCAGCTGGACTGGTGGCGCGAGCGGCTGACAGGCATCACCCCGCTGGAACTGCCGACCGACCGGCCCCGCCCGGTGGTGCGCTCCACCGCGGGCGCCGAGTACGCCTTCAGCGTACCGGCCGCGACCGTCGCCGAGGTGAAGGAGCTGGCCGGTGCCCGCGGCGCCACGCTGTTCATGGTGCTGACCGCCGCAGTCAAGGCGGTGTTCGCCCGCTACTCCGGTCAGACGGACGTTGCGATCGGCACGGCCTCGTCGGGCCGCGGCCACCGTGACCTGGAACAGCTCGTCGGGTTCCTGGTGAACACCGTCGTACTGCGCTCCCAGGTCGACCCGCACCAGTCCTTCGGCGACTTCCTCGACCAGGTCAAAGAGACCGTCCTGGAGGCGTTCGCCCACGAGGACGTGCCGTTCGAGCGGCTGGTGGAAATCCTCCAGACGGATCGGGACACCAGCCGCACGCCGCTCATCCAGACCATGGTCGTACTCCAGAACGCCTCGAACGACCAGGTGCGGTTGCCCGGAGTCGAAGTCCGCGACCACCCCGTGCACCGGGTGGCGGCGCCCTTCGACCTGACCATCGAGTTCTCCGAGACGGGCGCGGGACTCACGGGCCGGATCGTCTACAGCACCGCGTTGTTCGACGAGGCCACCGTCGCCCGCCTCGCCGCACACCTCAACGTGCTGCTCGGCGCTGCGGCCACCGCGCCCGAGCGGGCCGTCGCCGCCCTGCCGATGCTCGGGGACGGCGAGTCCCGGGAGATCCTGCACACCTGGAACGACACCGCCCACGATCTGCCGGACGCGGCGCTGCCCGAGCTGTTCGCGGCTGAGGTGGTGCGGCGCCCCGAGGCCGTCGCCCTCTCCTACGGCGACGAGAAGCTGACCTACCGGGAGCTCGACGAACGCGCCAACCGGCTCGCCCACCACCTGGCGGAGCAGGGCGCGGCCCCGGACGTGCTCGTCGGACTGTGCATGGAGCGCGGCGCCCAGACCGTCGTGGCGCTGCTCGCCATCCTCAAGGCGGGCGCCGCCTATCTGCCGCTGGACCCCGCATACCCGGCCGACCGGCTCGCCTACATGATCAAGGACGCCGGCGTCCGGCTGCTGGTTACCCAACGGCACCTGCACCACCAGCTGCCCGAGACCGATGCCCACCTCATCGACGTGGAACCGGGCGGCGAGGAATCGGCGCATCACCCGGCCACCGCCCCCGAGGCCGCCCTCAGCCCGGACCACCTCGCGTACGTCATCTACACCTCCGGCTCAACCGGCGCTCCCAAGGGCGTGATGGCCTCACACCGGGCCGTGGTCCGTCTGATCCACGAGTCCGGGGTGTTCGACGTACGGCCGGGTGACGTCGTCGCCCAGTTCGCGTCCGTCTCCTTCGACGCTTCCACACTCGAGGTGTGGTCAGCGCTGCTGGGCGGTGCGCAGCTGGCCGTCCACCCGCCGTCCGCGCCCACCGGCAGCGAGCTCGGCAGGTTCCTCAAGGACCACAGGGTCACCCATCTGGCCATCACAGCAGGCCTGTTCCACCAGGTCGTTGATGACGACCCCGGCGCGCTGGGCGGTCTGCGCCAGCTCGTCGCAGGCGGCGACAAGGTCTCGCCCGAGCACTGCGCCCGGCTGCTCTCGGCGCACCCTGAGCTCAGGCTCAGCAACGGCTACGGGCCGACCGAGGCCACCTCGTTGACCGCCACCCATGTACTGGGGGCCGGTCTGGACCCCGCGGCCCCGGTGCCGCTGGGTACCCCGATCGGCAACACCCGGGTCTACGTGCTCACCGAGACGCTGGAGCCCGCGCCGGTCGGTGTGCCGGGCGAGCTGTACATCGCCGGGCCCGGTCTGGCCCGCGGCTACCTCAACCGGCCGGGCCTGACGGCCGGGCACTTCGTCGCGGACCCCTACGGTGACGCCGGCACCCGGATGTACCGCTCCGGCGACCTGGCCCGCTGGCGTCCCGACGGGGTGCTGGAGTTCCGCGGGCGCACCGACGGACAGGTCAAGATCCGCGGCTTCCGCATCGAACTGGGTGAAGTCGAGAGCGCGCTCAAGAACCACCCGGACGTGGTGGACGCCGTTGTGGTGGCCCACCAGGGCGACAAGGGGCACCGCCGCCTGGTGGCCTACCTGGTGAGCGGCCGTGAGGTGACCGTCGGTGAACTGCGCGCCCACCTCGCCCTGTCGCTGCCCGACTACATGACGCCCGCGGTCTTCGTGTCACTGGAGAAGCTGCCGCTGACCTCGAACGGCAAGGTGGACCGGCGTCGGCTGCCGGAGCCCGAGATCCAGGCAGGCGGGCTCGGTTCGGACTACGCCGCCCCGCGCAACGCCACCGAGGAGGCGCTGGCCGGGGTGTGGGCCGAGGTGCTGGGCGTAGAACGCGTCGGCATTCACGACAACTTCTTCGACCTGGGCGGCGACTCGATCCTCTCCATCCAGGTTGTCTCGCGAGCCCGGCAGGCCGGTCTTCAGCTCACCTCCAAGCTGCTGTTCGTCTATCAGAGCGTCGCCACGCTCGCCCCGGCCGTCGGTACCCTCGCCGACGCTTCACCGGCGCCCACCGTGGTCGCCGGCCGCGTCGAACTCACCCCCATCCAGAAGCGGTTCTTCGAGGAGCACGCCGACGCCCCGGACCACTACGCCATGTCGGTCCAGGTCGAACTGGCCCCCGACACGGACACCGCCGTCCTGGAGCGGGCGCTGACCTCGGTCGCCGCCCACCACGACGCCCTGCGGATGCGCTACGTCCGCGACCAAGACCGCTGGACCCAGGAGTACGGCGACCGGACCCCGGGCCTGCTGCTGGCGGTACGCGACATCTCCGGCCTCGGCGACAGCGAGCGGGCGCACGCCCTGGCGGAGGCCGCCCTGGCCGCCCAGCGCGGGCTGGACCTGTCCTCGGGCACCCTGCTCAAGGGCGCCTTCTTCCGCCTGGGCGCGGGCCGGCTGCCCCGGCTGTTCCTGACCGCGCACCACCTCGTCATGGACGGCGTCTCCTGGCGGGTGCTACTGGAGGACGTGGCCACCGCGTACTCCCAGCTCGCCGAGGGGCGCGGAGCCGACCTCGGTGCCAAGTCCAGCAGCTACCAGCAGTGGGCACGACGGCTGGCGGACCACGCACGCTCCGGCGGCTTCGACCACGAACTGCCCTACTGGCAGGGCGTCACGCAGCACCACGGGATACCCCGCGACGGCGAGGGCCCCAACACCTTCGGCTCCTCCGCAGTGGCGTCCGTACGCCTGGACCGCACGCAGACCAAGGCACTGCTCCAGCGGGTTCCGGCGGTCTACCGCACCCAGATCAACGACGTGCTGCTCACGGCACTGGGCCGGGTCCTGAACCGGTGGGCCGACTCCCCGGTCACCATCGCGCTCGAGGGCCACGGCCGCGAGGACCTCTTCGACGACATCGATCTGTCCCGCACGCTCGGCTGGTTCACCACGGTCTACCCGGTCTCCCTGGACGTACCGGCCCAGGACTGGGGCTCGGCGCTGAAATCGGTCAAGGAGCGGATCCGGGCCATCCCGGGCCGGGGCCTCGGCTACGGCGCGTTGCGCCACCTGCCCACCGCGGACGGCCCGAGCCGCATACCGGCCGACGGGACAGGACCGCAGATCAGCTTCAACTACCTCGGCCAGTGGGACGGTTCGACCAGCCGGGACGGCCTGGTGCGCAGGCGGCTGGCCGGGCTCGGCCGGGACCAGGCGCCCGAGCTGCCCCGCCCGCACCTGATGGACATCGTGGCCGCCGTCAACGACGGCGAGTTGCGGATCGACTGGATCCACTCGCCCGCCAACCACAGCTCCGCCACCGTCGAGCGGCTCGCCGGGGAGTTCCTGGGGGCGCTGCGCGAGGTCATCGACCACTGCCTGGCCGAGGGCACCGGCGGCGCCACGCCGTCGGACTTCCCGCTGGCCGGCCTCGACCAGGCCGGCGTCGACCGGATCGCCGGCGACGGGCGCGCGGTGGAGGACGTCTTCCCGCTGACGCCGATGCAGGCCGGCATGCTTTTCCACACGCTGGCCAATCCCGCGTCGGCCACCTACTTCGAGCAGATGACCTGTGTGTTCGACGGCGTCTCGGACGTGGACCTGCTGGCCCGCGCCTGGCAGACGGTGGCCGACCACTTGGAGGTGCTGCGCGGCTCCGTGGTCTGGGAGCAGGTCGAACGTCCCCTGATGGTGATCCACCGCCACGCCGAACTGCCGGTCGGCCGGTTCGACTGGCGGGAGATGTCCGAGCAGGAACAGGCGAGTGCGCTGGAGCACTACCTGGCCGCGGCCCGCGAGGACGGCCTGGACCTGACCGCCGCGCCCCTGATGCGGCTGGCCCTGATCCGAGTCTCAGACACCGCCGTACGGCTGGCCGGCTCCTTCCACCACCTGCTGCTCGACGGCTGGAGCACCTTCAGCGTGCTCACCGAGGTGATCACCACCTACGCGGCGCTGGCCGCGGGCGAGATCCCCGCGCTTCCGCCGCGCCGGCCGCTGCGGTCATACGTGGAATGGCTGGCGGAGCAGGACCTCGAACAGGCGGAGAAGTACTGGCGGGGGCTGCTCTCCGGATTCGGCGAGCCGACGGCGCTGCCGTACGACCGGCGTCCGCAGGCGAGCCACACCACGCAGTCCACCAGCCGGCTGACCGCCGGGCTCTCCTCGCAGGAGTCGCGGGAGCTGTTCGACTTCGCCCGCAGGCACCGGCTGACGGTCAACACCCTGGTGCAGGGCGCATGGGCGCTGCTGCTCTCCCGGTACGCCGGCGAGCCCGACGTGGTCTTCGGCGCGACGGTGTCCGGACGGCCGACGGACCTGGCCCAGGCCGACTCGATCGCGGGCATGCTGATCAATACCCTGCCGGCCCGCATCGAGGTCGACGGCCGGGCCCCGGTGGCCGAGTGGCTGAGCCGGGTCCAGCGCGACCAGGTCGAGGCCCGCGGCTACGAGTTCGTACCGCTGGGGCAGGTCCAGGGCTGGAGCGGCGTCGAGCGCGGCACCAACCTCTTCGAGAGCCTGGTCGTCTTCGAGAACTACCCGAAGGACGAAGAGGCGATGGCCGCCCAGGGCCTGCGGTTGAGGGACCTGGAGGGCATGGACGTCACCAACTTCCCGCTGAACCTGCTCGCCTACGCCGACGAGGAGTTTTCCTACACGCTGGCCTACGACGCCGACCTGTTCGACACACAGACCATCGAGCGGATGGCGGGACACTTCAACGCTTTGCTGACGGGGCTGGCCGCGGACCCGGAGCGGACAGTGGCGGCGGTGCCCATGTTGTCGAACGGGGAGTTCGACCGCGTGGTGCACGAGTGGAACGCGACCGGCGGGATGCCGGCGCCGGCCGGCGCCGTGCACGAGCTGGTCGCCGAGCAGGCGTCCGCCACGCCGGACGCGACGGCGGTCACGTTCCGACAGGAGTCCTTGACGTACCGGGAGCTGGATGAGCGAGCGAACCAACTCGCCCGTCACCTGGCCATGCTGGGTGCGGCTCCGGGGCAGGTGGTGGGTCTCGCGGTCGAGCGCGGCGTGCAGATGCTGGTCGGCCTGCTCGGCATCATGAAGTCGGGTGCCGCCTATGTGCCGCTGGACTCCGCCTACCCGACGGACCGCTTGGAGTACATGCTGCGCGACTCGGGCGCCGCGGTGCTGGTGACGCACCGGGGCATCCAGGAACGGCTGCGCGTCGACGGGGTGCGGGTCGTGGACCTCGACGTCGACTGGCCTGCCATCTCCCGGCTGCCGGTGTCGGCGTCCACGGTGGCGGTGGCCGGCGAGGACCTCGCGTACGTGATCTACACATCGGGTTCCACGGGCCGGCCCAAGGGCGTGGCGATCGAGCACCGCACGGTGCTGAACCTGCTGGAGAACGCCCGGCCGCGGTTCGGGTTCGACGCGAGCGACGTGTGGACCGTCTTCCACTCGTACGCCTTCGACGTCTCCGTATGGGAGATGTGGGGCTGCCTGACGTCCGGCGGCCGGGTGGTCGTCGTCCCGCAGGACTGGGCGCGGAACCCGGACGAGACCTGGGCGATGCTGCGGAGCGAGGGCGTCACCGTGCTGAGCCAGACACCGTCGATGTTCCGGGCCCTGGTGGAGGCCGCAGCCGCATCCGACGGGCCGGCGCTGCCGGACCTGCGCTGGGTGGTACTGGCCGGTGAGGCGCTGGAGCCCAAGCACCTCACGGCCTGGTTCGACCGGTACGGCACCGGGGTGGCCCGGCTGGTCAACATGTACGGGCCGACCGAGGCCACAGTCTACGTGACCCGCCAGGAGATCACGGCGGAGCACGTTCACGCCGGGGGCCCCATGCCCATCGGGCGCCCGCTGCCCGGCTACCGGGTGCTGCTGCTGGACGGGACCGGCGCGCCGGTCCCGGCCGGGGTCACCGGTGAACTCCACGTGGCGGGCGCCGGACTGGCCCGCGGATACCTGAACCGACCGGAGCTGACCGACGAGCGCTTCGTGCGCAACCCCTTCGGTGAGCCGGGAGAGCGCATGTACCGCTCGGGCGACCTGGCGAGGTGGCGCACGGACGGGACGCTGGAGTTCCTCGGGCGGGCCGACGGCCAGGTCAAGATCCGCGGCTTCAGGATCGAGACCGGTGAGATCGAGGCAGCTCTCGTCACCCACCCGCGGATCGCGGACGCGGCGGTCGTCGCCCACACGGACGCCGATCGCACCGTCCTCGTCGGCCATGTGGTCGCGCCGGACTGGAGCGAGCCGCACACCACCGAATTGCGAGACCACCTCCTGAGGACGCTGCCGGAGTACATGGTGCCGGCGGTCTTCCTCAGGCTGGACGAGCTGCCGCTGACTCCCAGCGGCAAGGTCGACCGCAGGGCGCTGCCCGAGCCGCGGGAGCGGGTGGCGACCGGCGCCGCCTACGAGGCGCCGGCCACCGTCACCGAGGAAGCCCTGGCGGAGATATGGCAGGAACTCCTGGGCGTCGAGCGTGTCGGTGTGCACGACAACTTCTTCGAGGCGGGCGGCGACTCGCTGCTCGCGGTGCGGATGGCCTCACGGATCAACGCGTGCTTCGGTACCGCCGTCTCGCCCCGGACGCTCTTCGACCGGCCGACGATCGCCGGGACGGCCATCGAGGTCGAGGAGCGGATTCTCGCCGAGCTGGAGCAGGACACCGCCACTTCCTGACGTGGTCGCGCGCCACGCGTTCCCATGGCGGCGGCCCGGCGCGGGCCGCCGCCCCACCCCACCATCGAAAGGCCGGAGATCATGTCCAACCCCTTTGAGCAGTCCGACCGTTCCTTCAGCATTCTGGTGAACGACGAGGGCCAGCACTCCCTGTGGCCCGCCACCAACGAGGTGCCGGCCGGCTGGACCGTCGTTCTGGCGGACCGGCCGCGTGAGGAGTGCCTCACGTACGTCGAGACCAACTGGACCGACATGCGGCCCAAGAGCCTCGCCACCGGCTGACCCACGCCCCCTCAGCCCCACCAGGACCTATAACACCACCGCACCACTCTTTGCCCTGGGCGGTGGCGTGGCGGCCTCGCGCCGCCCGCCACCCCTGGCGCGCACACATTCTGCGGTTCGCCTCTTGTGGTTCGCCTCGCCAGCAGGCGTCCACGTCTCCTGGGAGTCCTTATGAACACGCCGTCTTCTCGCGAGGACCGGATCGCCGCGCTTCCCGCGCACCTGCGAGACGCGCTTGCGAAGCGCCTGGCCGGCGGGTCCGACGCCGCCGGACCCACGATCCCCGCGGTCTCGCGCGCAGGGGCATTGCCCATGTCCCACGGGCAGCAGCGCCTGTGGTTCATGGAGGACTTCGCGCCGGGCAGCGCCGACTACCATCTGGCGCTGGCCCTGCGGCTGACCGGCCCGGTGGACGCGATGGCCCTGAGGGCGGCGGCCGGGGAGCTGGTGGCCCGGCACGAGGCGCTGCACACCACCTTCGAGATGGTGGACGGGCGCGGCATCCAGGTGCTGCGCCCCGATGCCGCGCCCCAGTGGACGGCCGCGGACATATCTGACGTTCCCGAGGCCCGCCGCGAGGAGCGGGCCCGTGAGCTGGTGCGGGCCGAGATGGGGCGCCCGTACGACCTCGGCAGCGGCCCGCTGGTACGCGTACTGCTGGTGAAGCTGTCGGCCGCCGAACACATCTGCGTCCTGGGAATGCACCACATCGTGATCGACGGCTGGTCGATGGGGATCGCGGCGCGCGAGTGGGGCGAGCTGTATGCGGCCGGGGTGGCACAGCGGGATGCGACGCTGCCCGAAGTGGCCCTCCAGTACCCGGACTTCGCTGCCTGGCAGCGTGGCCGGCTGGAGGAGGGGAAGCTGCTGACCGAGCAGCTGGCCTGGTGGCGCGAACGGCTGGCCGGACTCTCGCCGCTGGAGCTGCCCACCGACCGCCCCAGGTCTGCCGTACGCTCCTCGGCCGGCGCCGCCCAGCTCTTCGAGGTGCCCGCGACGACCCTCACCGGGATCAAGGACCTGGCGCGCCGGCGGGGCGCCACGCTGTTCATGGCCCTGACGGCGGCGGTCAACGTGCTCCTCGCCCGCTATTCGGGGCAGCAGGACATCGCGGTCGGCACCTCGTCGTCGGGCCGGAGCCGGCCGGAGCTGGAGCAGCTGGTCGGGTTCGTGGTCAACACCGTCGTGCTGCGATCCCAGGTCGGCCCTGACATCTCCTTCGGTGACCTGCTGGGGCAGGTCAAGGAGACCGTCCTCGACGCGTTCGCCCACGAGGACGTGCCGTTCGACCGACTGGTGGAGGCGCTGCAACCGGAGCGCGACACCAGTCGTACGCCGCTGATCCAGGCGAGCGTCGTCCTGCAGAACGCCCCTGCCGAGTCCGTGGTGTTCCCCGCGGTCGAGACCACCGAATACCCGCTGGACCGGGACGCGTCCCTGCTCGACCTCACCTTGGAGTTCGAGGAGCGCGACGGCAGCCTGATCGGGCTCGTCGAGTACAGCACCGAACTCTTCGACGCGGCGACGATCACCCGGCTGACAGGTCACCTCAACACCCTCCTCGCCTCGGCTGCCGCCGACCCCGGGCGGGCGGTGTCGGAACTGCCGATGCTGACCGATGACGAGTACCGGCAGATCGTCGTGGACTGGAACGCGACGGAGTCCACCGACGGATCCGACGCCCTCATCCACGAGCGGTTCGCCGAGCAGGCCGCACGGACCCCGGACGCGGTGGCCGTGATCAGCGAAGGCGACATCCTCACCTACCGTGAACTGGACGAGCGCGCCAACCAGCTCGCCCACCACCTGCGCGAGCACGGCGCGGGCCCGGGCTCCTTGGTCGGCCTGTGCGTCGAGCGCGGCAGCCGGATGGCCGTCGGCCTGCTCGGCATCCTCAAGGCGGGGGCGGCCTACGTACCGCTCGATCCGGCGTTCCCGGCCGAGCGGCTCGCCTACATGCTCCAGGAGTCCGGCGCCGGCCTGATCGTCACGCACGACGCGACCTGCGGCATCCTCCCGCACACGGACGCCGTGCTGGTGGGCCTGGAGGCCGACCGCACCACGATCGAGGGGCGGCCGGTCACGGCGCCCGACACCGCCGTCTCCTCCACCGACCTGGCCTACGTCATCTACACCTCGGGCTCCACGGGCAACCCCAAGGGCGTTGCCATCGAGCACCGCAACGTACGGCACATCTGCGCCGCCTGGGACGAGCAGTACGACCTGAGCGGGCTCGAGCTGCGTTTCCTGTCCGTCTCCAGCCTCTCCGTGGACCTCTTCTTCGCGGACCTCATCCGCTCGCTCCCCTTCGGCGGCGCGCTGATCATCGCGTCCAAGGACGTGGCCACCGACCCGTCCGCACTCCTCGACCTGATCGCGCGAACCGGAGCCACCGGCATCGAGATCGTGCCCTCCCTGATGAACGCCGTCCTGCACGAGGTCGAGCGGCGCGGCGACGGCTTCCCCCCGCTGCGGCTGATCTCCGTCGGCTCCGAGGGCTGGCGGGTCGAGGACTGCCTGGCGCTGCTGCGCCAGGTCCGGCACGACGCCGTCATCGTCAACGCATACGGCGGCACGGAGGCCACCGTCGACTCCACCGTCTTCGTCCCCTCCCACGATGCGCTGCGCGACAGCGTGTTCGTCCCCATCGGCAAGCCGCTGCCCAATACCCGGGTCTACGTCCTGGATGCCGCGATGCAGCCCGTTCCGGTGGGCGTGCCCGGCGAGATCCACATCGGCGGCGACGGCGTCGGCCGCGGCTACCACAACCGTGACGACCTGACCGCCGAGCGCTTCGTGACAAACCCCTTCAACAGCGCGGACCGGCTCTACCGCACGGGCGACCGGGCCCGCCTGCTGCCCGGAGGTGACCTGGAGTTCCTCGGCCGGGCGGACGACCAGGTCAAGATCCGCGGCTTCCGCGTCGAGCTCGGTGAGGTCGAGAGCGCCGTCCTGTCGCACCCGGACGTCGAGGACGCCGTGGTGGTGGCACGCCAGGAGGACTCCGGGCGCCGGCGCCTGGCGGCCTACCTCGTCACCGCCCGCGAACTGCACCCTTCCGACCTGCGCGGCCACCTCAGCGGCCTGCTGCCGGACTACATGGTCCCGGCCGTGTTCGTGACCCTGGACGAGCTGCCGCTGACCCCGGGCGGCAAGGTGGACCGGCGCGCTCTGCCGGAGCCCGACGCGGGCGCCGGCCGGCCGGACGATCAGTACGTGGCACCGCGCGACGAGGTCGAGGAGATTCTGGCCGGCGCGTGGGCGGAGGTCCTGGGCGTCGAACGCGTCGGCATCCACGACAACTTCTTCGACCTGGGCGGGGACTCGATCCTGTCCATCCAGGTCGTCTCCCGGGCCCGCCAGGCAGGTCTGGCGCTGACCTCCAAGCTGCTCTTCGTCCACCAGAGTGTCGCCGCACTGGCCACCGTCGTAGAGAAGGCCGCGGTCACCGCAGTGGCCGCCGATGCGGGCGCGGTCTCCGGGCGCGTCGAGCTCACCCCGATCCAGGAGTGGTTCTTCACGACGCACACCGTCAACCCGGACCACTACACGATGTCGGTGCAGGTCGAACTGGACCCCGTTACGGACAGCGCTGTCCTGGGTCGCGCGCTGGACGCCGTGGTCGCGCACCACGACGCGCTGCGGATGCGCTACGTCAAGCTCGGCGGGCGATGGACCCAGGAGTACGGCAGCCGCCCGGCCGGGGCCCTGCTCGATGAGCTCGACCTCGCCACCTCGGGCGCCACCGAACGCGACCGTGCCCTGGACGACGCCGCCCTCGCCGCCCAGCGGTCGCACGACCTGTCCACGGGCGAACTGGTGAAGGGCGTTTTCGTCCGGCTGGGCGAGGGCCAGGCGCCCCGCTTGTTCCTCGCGGTGCACCACGTGGTGATGGACGGCGTGTCGTGGCGCGTGGTGTTGGAGGACCTGGCCACGGCGTACGGCCAGCTCGCCGGCGGTCGGCCGGTCGACCTGGGCGGCAGGACCAGCAGCTACCAGCAGTGGTCGCAGCGGCTGGCCGACCATGTCCGCTCCGGCGGGCTCGACCACGAGATCGAGCACTGGTCCGGCGTGGCCCCGGACAACGCCCCGCTCCTGCCCACCGACCACTCCGGCGAGAACGTCACCGCGCACGAGCGGACCGTCGAAGTACGGCTGAGCCAGGCGGAGACGGACGCCCTCCTCCACCAGGTGCCCTCCGTCTACCGCACGCAGATCAACGACGTCCTGGTCAGCGCGCTGGGCCGGGCCATGACCCGATGGATCGGCCTGGACCGGGTGGTCATCGGCATGGAGGGCCACGGGCGCGAGGAGCTGTTCGACGACCTCGACCTGTCCCGCACCGTCGGCTGGTTCACCTCCCACTTCCCCGTGGCGCTCACCGTGCCAGGCGACCGCTCCTGGGGCGAGACCGTCAAGTCCGTCAAGGAGCAGTTGCGCGCGATCCCCGGCCGCGGCCTGGGCTACGACGCGCTGCGCTTCCTCTCCCGGCCCGGCACCCCGGGCCACTCGCTGCACCAGGACCGACTGCCGCAGATCAGCTTCAACTACCTCGGCCAGTGGCACGGCACGACCAGTCAGGACGGCCTCGTCCGTGACCGGCTGCCGGCACTCGGCCTCGACCACGAGCCCGACGAGCCCCGCCCGTACCTCCTCGACGTCATCGGCATGGTCGAGGACGGTCGGCTCGGCGTCAGCTGGACGTTCTCCGACAGGGTCTTCGACCCCGCCACGATCGATCGGGTCGCCGGGGAGTTCCTGGCGGCGCTGCGCGAGATCGTCGAGCACTGCCTGGCCGAGGGCAGTGGCGGCGCCACGCCGTCGGACTTCCCGCTGGCCGGTCTCGACCAGGCCGGCGTCGACCGGATCGTCGGCGACGGGCGCGCGGTGGAGGACATCTATCCGCTGACGCCGATGCAGGCCGGCATGCTCTTCCACACGCTGGCCGACCCCGAGTCGCCCACCTACTTCGAGCAGATGGCCTTCGTCTTCGACGGTGTCCCGGACCCGGACCTGCTCGCCCGCGCCTGGCAGGCGGTTACCGATCACCTGGAGATCCTGCGCGGCTCGCTGGTGTGGGACCAGGTGGACCGGCCGCTGATGGTGATCAACCGGCAGGCGGAGCTGCCCGTCCGGCACCTGGACTGGCGGGGGATGGGGGAGGCGGACCAGCAGGCGGCGCTGGAGCGCTTCCTGGCAGAGGACCGCGCCCAGGGCCTGAACCTGTCCGTCGCGCCGCTGGCCCGGCTGGCACTTATCCGGACCTCCGACACCAGCGTCCGCGTCGTGCGCACCTCCCATCACGTCCTCCTAGACGGCTGGAGCACCTTCCAGATGCTCTCCGAGCTGTCCTCGGCCTACGGGGCGCTGTCCGCGGGCGGGACGCCGGCGCTGCCGGCCCGGCGGCCGTTCAGCGCGTACGTCCGCTGGTTGGAAGAACAGGATCTGGCGCAGGCCGAGGAGTACTGGCGAGGGCTGCTGGCGGGCTTCGACGAGCCGACGCCGCTGCCGTACGACCGCCGCCCGGCGTCCAGCCACCGGTCGCGGTCCACCGACAGCCTGGTCGAGCAGTTCTCGCCGCAGGCGTCCAAGGAGCTGTTCGACTTCGCGCGGCGCCACCGGCTGACGGTGAACGCAGTGGTGCAGGGCGCCTGGGCGCTGCTGCTGGCACGCCACGCCGGTGAGCGGGACGTGGTCTTCGGCGCGACGGTCTCGGGCCGCCCTGTCGACCTGACGGGTATCGACTCGATCGTCGGCATGATGATCAACACCCTGCCCGTACGAATCACAGCCGGCACGAGCACGCCCGTCGCCCAGTGGCTGGCCGAGGTGCAGCGGGCACAGGTCGAGGCGCGCGGCTACGAGTATGTACCGCTGGGACAGATCCAGAGCTGGAGCGGCGTCGAGCGCGGCACCAACCTCTTCGACAGCCTCGTCGTCTTCGAGAACTACCCGATGAACGACCGGACGGCCGCTGACGAGGGCCTGCGACTGCGGGGCTTGGAGGGCGTGGAGGCGACGAACTTCCCGCTGAATCTGATCGCCTACGCCGGCGATGAGTTCGCGTACTCCCTGTCCTACGACGCCGAGCTGTTCGACGAGTCCACCATCGTGCGGCTGGCACGGCACTTCGAGACCTTGCTGACCGCCATGGTCGCCGACCCCCAGCGGGCGGTGTCGGCGGTGCCGATGCTCTCGGACGGCGAGTTCGACCAGGTCGTGCGCGAGTGGAACGCGACGAGTGCGGTAGAGGTCTCGGAAGACTCCGTCCTCGACCGGTTCGCCGCGTGGGTGGCCGCGACGCCGGACACCGTGGCCGTCACCTTCGAGGACACGTCGCTGACCTACCAGGAGCTGGACGAGCGGTCGAACCGGCTCGCCCACCACCTGATCGCCCTGGGGGCAGGCCCCGACCGCGTGGTGGGACTGGCCGCCGACCGCGGCCCACACATGATGGTCGGCCTGCTGGGAATCCTGAAATCCGGCGCCGCGTACCTGCCGCTGGACCCCGCCTACCCGGCCGAGCGCCTGGCGTACATGCTGCACGACTCCGGCGCGCGGCTGCTCGTGACCCACCAGGGCATACAGGACCGGCTGCCGGACACCGAGGCAGCGGTGGTGGACCTGGAGGCCGACGGACCGGTGCTGCGGGACCGGCCCGCGTCGGCCCCCGCGATCGACCTGCGCGGCGCACATCTGGCCTATGTGATCTACACCTCCGGTTCCACCGGCAAGCCCAAGGGCGTCGGCATCCCTCACGACAACCTGGCCAACCAGCTTGCGTGGCTCAAGACGGCCTTCCCGGTCGACCCCAGTGACCAGGTCCTGATGCGGACCTCCATCAGCTTCGACGTTTCGGTGTGGGAGCTGATGCTGTCGGTGCTCTCCGGTGCCACGGGCCACATCGTCTCCACGGACGTGTCCAAGGACCCGTTCCAGCTGGCCGACTTCATGGACCGGCGCGGCATCACCCTCGCGCAATTCGTACCCTCCCTGCTGGCCACGATCCCGCTGGAACGCAAGCCCAAGGCGCTCAAGCGGATATTCATCGGCGGGGAGCCGCTGCCCAAGGGCCTCGCGGACGCACTGTGCGCGGCGTGGGACCTGCCGTTGGTCAACCTGTACGGGCCCACCGAGGCAACCATCCAGATCACCGCGGCCGAATACCGCGGGCCCGGCGACGGCGACACCGTCCTGATCGGCGGCCCGATCGCGAACGCCGCACTGCTCGTGCTGGACGCGAACCTGCGTCCGGTGCCGGCCGGCGTGGCCGGCGAGCTGTACGCGGCCGGCCCCGTACTGGCCCGGGGATACATCAACCGGCCGGGGCTGACCGCGGAGCGGTTCGTGGCCTGCCCCTTCGGCGCTCCCGGAGAGCGGATGTACAGGACGGGGGACGTGGTGCGCTGGCGCGGTGACGGCCGGCTGGAGTTCATAGGCCGCGCCGACGGGCAGGTCAAGATCCGTGGCTACCGCATCGAGCTGGGCGAGATCGAGGGCGTGCTGGGCGCCCAGGAAGGAATCGGCCTGGTCTCCGTGGTCGTGCGAGAGGAGAACCCCGGCGACAAGCGACTGGTCGCCTACTTCACCGCGGACCGGGAGCTGACGAGCAGTGAGCTGCGCTCGGCTCTGGCCGGTTCGCTGCCCGACCACATGGTGCCGGCAGCGTTCGTCCACATGGACCGGATGCCGGTGACCCCGAACGGCAAGATCGACGTGAAGGCGCTGCCGCGGCCCGAGATCCAGGGCGGCCGGCCGGGCTGGACATACGTCGCCCCGCGCGATGCGGCCGAGGAGGCCCTGGCCGGGATCTGGGCGGAGGTGCTGGGCACCAAACGCGTCGGCGTTCACGACAACTTCTTCGACCTGGGCGGCAACTCCATCGTCGCCATCCAGGTGGTTTCCCGGGCGCACCGGGCCCTTGGCGTCCAGCTCTCGCCACGTCTGCTGTTCGACGCCCCGACGGTCGCGGCGATGGCCGCGTCGCTGGCACCGGACCAGGTGCCCGCGGACACCTCGATCCCGGTGGCCGACCGCACGGGCACGCTGCCGATGTCCTTCGGCCAGCAGCGCCTGTGGTTCCTCCAGGACTTCAACGAGGACAGCACGGAGTACCACTCCACGGCCGCCATGCGGCTGACCGGCGACCTGGACACGGCCGCGCTGCGCGCCGCCACCGTCGACCTGGTCGACCGGCACGAGTCACTGCGCACCACGTTCGACATGATCGACGGCCGGGGTGTGCAGCGCGTCCACCCGGTCCTGGAGCCACGCTGGATCACCGCCGACCTGTCGACGGCCGCCGCCGACGAACGCGAGGAGCGCCTGTCGGAGATTGTACGCAGCGAGTTGGCACGGCCGTACGACCTCGAGCGCGGCCCGCTGCTGAGGGTCCTCCTGGTGCGGCTGACCGCCGACGAGCACGTCTTCGCCATCGGCATGCACCACATCGTCACCGACGGCTGGTCGGTGGGCATCGTCGCCCATGAGCTGGGTGAGCTGTACGCGGCCCGGGTGCGGGGCGCCGAACCGCGACTGCCGCAGGTCCCGGTGCAGTATCCGGACTTTGCCGCCTGGCAGCGCGGCCGGCTGGAGGACGGCGGTCTGCTGGACACCCAGCTGGCCTGGTGGCGCGAGCACCTGGAGGGCATCACCCCGCTTGAGCTGCCCACGGACCGGCTGCGTCCCGCAGTGCGTTCCGCGGCCGGCGCGGCCTACGGCTTCGAGGTGCCGCTGCCCGTCGTCGAGGGGGTCAAGAAGGCGGCCCGTGAGCAGGGCGCGACCCTGTTCATCGTGCTGACCGCCGTACTGAAGGTGATCTTCTCCCGGTACTCGGGACAGCGGGACATCGCGGTCGGCACGGTCTCGGCGGGCCGCGGGCACGCCGGCCTGGAACAGCTGGTCGGGTTCCTCGCCAACACCGTCGTACTGCGCTCGCACATCGACCCGCAGCTGTCCTTCGGTGAGCTCGTGGGTCAGGTCCGGGAGACGGTCCTGGACGCCTTCACGCACGAGGAGGTGCCTTTCGAACGGGTGGTGGAGGCGGTGCAGCGGGAGCGCGACACCAGCCGCACGCCGCTCTTCCAGGTCATGGTCGTCATGCAGAACGCCCCGGGGATGAACCCGGAGCTGCCCGGCGTCCGAGTCGGAGACTTCGCCATGGAGCGGGACACCGCCCTGTACGACCTCACCATCGAGTTCGAGGAACACGAGTCGGGTCTGTCGGTCCTGGTCGAGTACAGCACCGAGCTGTTCGACGAGGCGACGATCGCCCGGTTCGCCGAGCACGTCGGAGTCCTCTTGGACGGCGTGGCCGCCGAGCCCAAGGCCCCCGTCTCGGCCCTCCCGCTGGTCACGGGGGCCGAGCTGGAGCGTGTGGTGCACGAGTGGAACGCGGCGCGCGCCGAGCCGGTGCCGTCCGGCGCGATCCACGACCACGTCGCCGCGATGGCCGCCGCCACCCCGGAGGCCACAGCCGTGTCCTGCGGTCGGGAGACCCTGACCTACCGGGAGCTGGACGAGAGGGCGAACCGGCTCGCGCACCACCTGATCGCGCTGGGAGCCGGCCCCGACCTGCTGGTCGGCCTGTCGGTCGAGCGCAGTGCGCAGATGGCCGTCGGCCTGCTGGGAATCATGAAGTCCGGTGCGGCGTACGTGCCGTTGGACCCTGCGTATCCGGCGGACCGGCTGGAGTACATGCTGCGCGACTCCGGAGCCGGGCTCCTGGTGACGCACAGGGGCCTGCAGGAACGGCTCCCGGCGGCCGACACCGTGATCGTAGACCTGGACCGCGACGCCGCCGCGATCGGCAGGCTGCCGGTCACCGCACCCCAGGTCCCGGTGACCGGCGCGGACCTGGCGTACGTCATCTACACCTCCGGCTCCACCGGGCGCCCCAAGGGCGTCGCCATCGAACACTCCACGGTGCTCAACCTGCTGGCGAACTGCCAGCCGGCCTACGGGTTCCACGAGCGGGACGTGTGGACGGTCTTCCATTCGTACGCGTTCGACTTCTCGGTCTGGGAACTGTGGGGCTGCCTGAGCACGGGCGGCCACGCGGTGATCGTGCCACAGGACGTGGCCCGTAGCCCTGAGGCGATGTGGACCCTCCTGCGCGACGAGGGCGTGACGGTGCTCAACCAGACGCCGTCGATGTTCCGCGAGCTCGTGGAGAGCGCGGCGGAGCGTGACGCCGGGACGCTGCCCGACCTGCGCTGGGTGGTCTTCGGCGGTGAGGCGCTGGAGCCGAAGCACCTGATGACCTGGTTCGACCGCTTCGGCGGCGGCGAGGAGCGGGGCGCGGCCCGGCTCGTGAACATGTACGGCATCACCGAGACGACGGTGCACGTCACCTATCAGGAGGTGCTGGCCGAGCACGTGGCGGCCGGCGGCCGCATCCCGGCGGGCAAGCCGCTGCCGAGCTACCGGGTCCTGCTGCTCGACGAGGCGGGTGCGCCCGTTCCCATCGGCGTCCCGGGCGAGATCCACGTGAGCGGCGCCAGCCTGGCGCGCGGCTACCTGCACCGGCCCGAGCTCACTGCCGAGCGCTTCCCGGCCAACCCCTACGGCGAGCCGGGGGAGCGGATGTACCGCTCCGGCGACATCGCCCGCTGGCGGGACGACGGCACGCTGGAGCACCTCGGCCGCGCCGACGACCAGGTCAAGATCCGCGGGTTCCGCATTGAACTGGGCGAGATCGAGACCGTCCTGGTCCGCCACGAAGGGGTGCGCGAGGCCGTCGTGGTGGCCCACCAGCAGGAGAGCGGACACCGCAGGCTGGTCGCCTACCTCGTCAGCGGCCACGACATCTCCACGCCGGAGCTGCGAGAGCACCTGGCCGGCTCGCTGCCCGACTACATGGTCCCGGCGGTGTTCGTCACGCTGGACGCCCTTCCGCTGACCCCGAGCGGCAAGGTCGACCGGCGCGCCCTGCCCGAACCGGAGGTGCACACGGACCGGCTCGACTCGGACTACGCCGCCCCGCGCGACGCGACCGAAGAGATCCTGGCCGCGGTCTGGGCCGAGGTCCTGGGCGTCGAGCGGGTCGGCATCCATGACAACTTCTTCCACCTCGGGGGCGACTCGATCCTCTCCATCCAGGTCGTCTCCCGGGCGCGGCAGCAGGGCCTGCAGCTGACCTCCAAGCTGCTCTTCCTCCACCAGAGCATCGCCGCGCTGTCCCGGCTGGTCGAGCGGGCTTCCGCCGCCGGCGGTGACTCCGGCACGGTCTTGGGCGAGGTCGGCCTCACCCCCATCCAGCGGTGGTTTCTCGCCGAGCACACCGTCAACCCGGACCAGTACGCGATGTCGGTGCACGTCGAGCTGGCCCCCGACACCGACAGCACCCTGCTCGGCCGGGCGCTGTCCGCCGTGGTCGCCCATCACGACGCGCTGCGGATGCGCTACACCCGTACGGATGGCGGGTGGGTCCAGGAGTACGGTGACGCCGTCGCGCCGTCGCTCCTGGTGCGCGACCTGTCCGAGGCGGACGATGCCGGGCTCGAACGGTCGCTCGAAGAGGCCGCGTCGACCGCTCAGAGGTCACTCGACCTGTCCGCCGGCACCCTGCTGCACGGCGTCTTCTTCCGGCTGGGCCGGGGGCGGCTGCCCCGGCTGTTCCTGGTCGTGCACCACCTGGTGATGGACGGCGTGTCGTGGCGCGTGGTGTTGGAGGACCTGGCCACGGCGTACGGCCAGCTCGCCGGCGGTCGGCCGGTCGACCTGGGCGGCAGGACCAGCAGCTACCAGCAGTGGTCGCAGCGGCTGGCCGGCCATGTCCGCTCCGGAGGACTGGACGACGAGGCGGAGTACTGGGCGGCCGCGGGCGGTCCGCCTGCGATTCCGCGCGACGGCTCGGCCGTCAACACCTACGGCGATACCGTGGCGACGACCGTACGGCTGGGCCGTGGGGCCACCGAGTCCCTGCTGACGCGGGTGCCCGGCATGTTCCGCACCCAGATCAACGACGTGCTGCTGGCGGTACTGGGCCGGGTGCTGGGCCGGTGGGCCGGCGCCCCCGTGACGATCGCGCTGGAGGGCCACGGACGCGAGGAACTCTTCGAGGATGTGGACCTGTCCCGCACGGTCGGCTGGTTCACGACCATCTACCCGGTCCGCCTCGACGTCCCCGAAGGAGACTGGGGGCGCGCCCTCAAGGCGGTCAAGCGCAGCCTGCGGGAGGTGCCCGGACGGGGCCTGGGGTACGGAGCCCTGCGCTACCTGTCCACGGCCGACCAGGCAGGCAGCGCGCTGGCCTCCCAGGAACAGCCGCACATCAGCTTCAACTACATGGGTCAGTGGGACCTCACCGCCGACCAGGACGGCCTGATCCGCGGACAGCTGGACGGGCTCGGCCAGGACCAGGCGCCCGAGCAGCCCCGACCGCATCTGATCGACATTGTGGCGGCCGTCATCGACGGCGAGCTGCGGATCGAATGGATACACTCCGCCGCCATCCACCACAGCGCCACCATCGAGCGCCTCGCCGACCAATTCCTCGAGGGATTGCGGCAGATCACCGAATAGTGCGCGCGTCGGGCCGCCAGGCATGCCGACGCACCACCCATCGCGAGTGCCCCGCGCCCCGGCGCGGGGCCGGCCAACGACTGAAAGGTCCCTCTTGTGGCCCGGTACGTTCTCAACCAAGACGAGAAGCTGGAAACAGCGGAGATCGCCGATCAGTTCCTGGGAAGTCACCACACCTGGGAGCCGCTGAACCAGATCGACGGGATCAGGGCCTCGGCCGAGAAGATCCCCTTGGGGGTACGGCAGTTCCTGGCCGCCTCCCGGGCCGGCGAGGAAGGCGTCATCCAGGTGGCCAACCTGCCCCTGAGCGACGACCTCGTTCCGACGCCCCCGAGCTGGCAGATCGCGGAGAAGGAGGGCGCCGCGGTCCGTGAGGAACTGGTCCTGCTCCTGATCGCCTCACTGCTCGGCGACCCGTTCGCCTGGCAGAACCAGCAGAACGGCCGCCTCGTCCACGATGTGTGCCCCGCCAAGGGCCAGGAGGCGTCGCTGACCAGCGCGAGCAGCGAAACCCAGCTGACGCTGCACACCGAAGACGTCTTCCACACCTGCCGTGGTGACTACGTGGCGCTCATGTGCCTGCGAAACCCGGATCGGGTGGGCACCACCGTGGCGAGCCTGGACTCCGTCACGCTGCCGCAGTCCCTGCGCGAAGTGCTGGCGCAGGACCGCTTCCGGTTCTACCCGGACGACTCGCACGTCCCTCAGCAGGAGACCGCCTCGGGGGAGCGGGCCGTACTGGACGAGCGCGACCACGAGTTGGCGTCCGTGCTCTTCGGCCCGGTGGAGGCCCCGTACCTCCGCATAGACGCGGACTTCACCAGTCCGCTGCCCGGAGACACCGAGGCCGAGGCGGCGCTGAAGGAATGCGCGGAGCTGCTGCGGGAGTCCGCTGGGCGCGTCGTGCTGGAGCCGGGTGAGGCGGCGTTCCTCGACAACTTCCGCGTCGTGCACGGCCGGGACGTCTTCACCCCGCGCTACGACGGTACGGACCGCTGGCTCAAGCGCACCAGCATGGTGCGCGACCTGCGCCGGACCTACGTGCACACCCGGGCCCGCGCCCGCGTCCTGGGCTGAGCCCTCAGCCGATTCCACTGGGCACATCGCCGCCTTGGACCACCGACGAAGGAGCAGCCATGACTCATCCGCAACACGGTAAGCGGGACTTCACCCTGTTGTGGGCGAGCCAGACCTTCAGCGAGTTCGCCTACAGCACATCCCTGATCGTCCTGCCGCTGCTCGTTCTGACGGTCACCGGCTCGGCCAGCCAGGCCGGCCTGGTCGGGTTCGCCGACGCCGTGGCCATCCTGGCGGCCGGGCTACCGGCCGGGGCCATCGCCGACCGCTACGACCGCAGGACCGTCATGCTGTGGTGTGAAGCCGTCCTGGTGGTGGTCTTCGGAGCCTTGGCGGTGATGCTGTGGGCCGGGGCCGCGTCGCTGACCGCGCTGCTGGCCCTGGCCCTGGTCAACGGGGCCGCCACGGCGGTCCTGCTGGCCACCGGCGAGGCCATGATCCCGACGCTTGTCGCACCGGAGAAGGTGTCGGACGCGGTCGCGATGAACTCGGCGCGCACCTACGCCGGTCAACTCGCAGGGACCTCTGCGGGAGGGTTCCTCCAAGCGGCCAAGAGTGCCTTCCCGTTCCTGGCCGGATCCGTGGCCCACCTCCTCGGCTTCGTCCTGTTGCTGTTCGTCAAGCGTCAGCCGGCCGCCCCGCGCCCCGAGACCAAGGGCTGGCCGGCCAAGGAGCTGCTGGAGGGGGTCACCTGGATCAGGACGCAACCGTTCCTGCGGCTCGGTATCGGCTTCGCGACGGCGACGAACTTCTTCTACGGCTCGGTCTACTTCATCGTCATCGCATCGGCGCAGACCAGCGGTATGAGCACCGGGCTGATCGGTGTCATGGCGGCTCTGCTGGGGGTAGGCGGACTGTTCGGCGCGCTGGCCGCGCCGAAGCTCCAGCGCGTGCTGACCGGCTCGCGCCCAATCTTCGT
This sequence comes from Streptomyces sp. NPDC051567, assembly GCF_044454165.1. Taxonomy (NCBI): domain Bacteria; kingdom Bacillati; phylum Actinomycetota; class Actinomycetes; order Kitasatosporales; family Streptomycetaceae; genus Streptomyces; species Streptomyces sp. NPDC051567. Next base: position 111,429 of record NZ_JBITDK010000010.1, read on the forward strand.
CGTCCTGTGGCTCTTCGCCGTGCTCACCGTCGCCATCGCGCTGCTGCCCGGCAGCTATACCCCGGGCATCCTGCTCGGCATCACGGCCTTCACGGCGCCGACGGCCAACGCGTACTTCACCACGTACCAGTTGCTGCTCACCCCGGACACCCACCGGGGCCGGGTGATGAGCGTGGCGAACATCTGCAGCGCGGGTGGCGGTGCGATCGCCCCCCTGGTGGGCGGGGTGGCCTACGACCTGTGCGGCCGGCTCGTCAGCCTGTTGGTCTGCGGGGGCGTCCTGGGGCTGGTCGCTCTGTGCGCCGTTCTGAGTCCGGTCATGCGCAACCCCCCGTCGCGCCACGGTGTGCCGGACGACCGGAGCCAACAGCCGGACCGGGTCGGGAACACCGCCTGAGATCCCTCCCGCCCCACCCCGCCATCGATCGACCCTGAGGAAAGACGGACCACCATGGACTTGGCAAACCCCGATCTCTACACGAGCGAAGCGCGCTTCGAGATGTGGCAGGAGTACGTGTCCTCACAGGCGAGGATCTGGAGCGAACCGGGATTCTCTCCGAATGGCTTCTGGTCCGTCTTCTCCCATCAGGACTGCAGTGCCGTCCTTTCCCCCAAGGCTCCCTTCACCTCCGAGCACGGCATGATGATCGGTTTCGACACCGAGAATTCCGACAGCTCTGGTGGCCGCATGCTCGTGGTCACCGACGGAAGCTGGCATGCCGCTCTCAAGCGGCTGATCGGGCCGTTCCTTTCTCGGCTGCGAGCCCCGGAGCTGAACTCGGTCCTGGAGCGCGAGGTCAAGGAAATCATCGACCGGATGAAGTCCCAGGAGACCACCGACGTCGCGCTGGAGGTCGGGCCCCGCCTCCCCGCCGCCATCGTCTGCGAGGTCATCGGCGTGCCGCTCAGTGACCGGGAGAGCCTGATCGAGTTGACCAACCACGCATTCGGGGGCGAGGAGAGCTCATTCGACAAGATGTCGCCCGCCGAAGCCCACTCGGAAATCCTCTTCTATTTCCACGAGTTGGCTGCCGAGCGGGAGAAGAAGCCAGGTGACGACCTGGTGAGCGCGTTGCTCGCCGACGGCCGGCTGGGCATCGATGATGTGGTCATCAACTGTGACAACGTCCTTATCGGCGGGAACGAGACCACTCGGCACTCGATCACCGGCGCCTTCCACATAATGCAAGCCTTCCCGGACGCCCTGGACAAGATCCACGAGGGCGGCGGTATAGTCGATCTTGCAGTCGAGGAGGTCGTCCGGTGGACGTCACCAGCGATGCATGTGCTTCGCGTGGCCACCGAAGACTGCACTGTCGGGGGGCAGCGGATACGGAAGGGGGACCCGGTGGTCGCCTGGCTGTCCGCAGCCAATCGTGACGAGCGGCTCTTCGCGGATCCGCACACTTTCCGACCGGATCGTAAACCGAACCGGCATTTGGGTTTCGGTACCGGACCGCACCATTGCCTGGGAGCCGCGCTGGCCCGTATCGAACTGCGTGGCCTGTTGGTTCAGTTGGCCGGACACGCGCGTTCCGTACGACTGGCGAGCGATCCCGAGTGGATGCGATCGAATCTGGTCCAGGGGTACAGCGGACTCGGTGTGTCCGTGGACTGGCGCTGAGCGGGCGTCACCCGTGGATCGAACAAGGGGGAAAATCGATAATGGTCATGCTACGCCTCACTGTTGAGGATCTGTCCAGAGTTCGCTTCATCGGAACCCTGGGTGCGGAATTCGAAACACGTTTCGCCGAGGCGCGGCTCGCCGAGTCGCAGCAGGACGTCTTCGTCGAATGGCGGCGAAGGGTTAAGCGGCGGTTACGCGCCATGAGCCCAGCCGAAGTCTACGCAGTCACCTCCCGAACCCGCCTGAGGTCTCCGGCCAGTTCCTCGACGATTGGCGACAGGAATTTCTACGCGGCCGCGGTGGAACCTTTCTGGGCGCAGATACGGAACTACCTGGAGCTGGCTCGCGAGGTATGCGGCCGGGCCGTCGTCTCCGGCGGTGTGGAGAGCGCACTCAACAATCTTCATCCAGCCATCAGCTGGGAAGCCCCGGTGCTACGGGTGAATCACGGCCCGCACGACAGGGAGATCGAACTCACTGGCAAAGGGCTGGTCCTGGCTCCGTCACTCTTCGCGCCGAATCCCCTGATGCTCCATTCGAGCACGGGGTGGCAGGGGACGCCGACCCTTGTGTACGCCGTCGTACCGGATGCCGATACCGCCGCCGGACTCTGGCAGGGCGCGGAGGGCGGAACTGCCTTGAGTGAACTCCTCGGGCACACCCGGGCGAGCGTTCTGGAGAGCGTACGCGTACCCGGTTCCACCGGCGAGATATCGCGCCGCCTTCACATATCGAATCCATCGGCAAGTAAACACGTGGGGGTTCTGCGACGGTCCGGTTTCGTGACGACGGAGCGGAAGAACAACTCTGTCGTCCACCGGCTGACTCTGCTGGGCGAAGCGGTTCTGGGCTGAGAAGCGGTTCTCGGTCAGACAAGTACGGGGAGATTTGTTCATGTCCAATACATCATCTTGGCTGGTGACGCACCAGCGAAACCCGTCGGCGGCTCGTCGCGTCGTTTGTTTTCCGCATGCCGGCGGGAGCGCGAGCTTCTTCCGGACGTGGGCCAAGGACCTCGATCCGGATGTCGAATTAGAGGCGGTCCAGTACCCCGGGCGGGAGAACCGCCTTGCCGAACCGCTGATCGCGTCGATGGGGGAGTTGGCGGCCGGCGTGGCCGAGGCGCTCAGCGCCGACCGGAGGCGCGAAACCATTCTGTTCGGCCACAGCATGGGGGCCGCGGTCGCCTATGAGACGTTACGGCTGCTGGAGGCGACGGGCACGTCCCGGGTCACCCGCCTGTGCGTGTCGGGGCGGGAGATATCGGGCTTCTCCGAATCGGTCGACTCCGGCCCGCGTGGTGACGACGACCTGCTGGCGACGATGGCGGACCTCGGCGGTACGCGGTCGGCGGTGCTGGACGACCCGGACCTGAGGGCCATGGTGCTGGACATCGTCCGCAACGACTACCACCTGATCGACACCTACCGGCCGGACCCGGAGGCCACCCCGGTGAGCGCGGAGGTCATCGCCCTGACCGGCGACCGGGACCCCCGGGTCGACGTGGACCAGGTCAAGGCCTGGGAGTCGGTCACTACCGGCGCGTTCTCCGTGAGGGTGTTCCCCGGTGACCACTTCTATCTGACCTCGCATGTCACGAGACTGCTGGAGATCGCGACCGCGCGACAGCGAGATCAGCTTTGAGCTCCCGCGTCATGAACACCCGAGCAGGCAGTTTCCATTCTCGTGGCGCGGCCGGCCACGGGTCCTGGGCGGGTGACGGTAGGGGAAACCCGACCAAGAAGTCTCGACCTAGCTCTGATGACCTCGACGGCGCCCGCGAGTGCAATGGCACTGTGAGATTCCGTCGAGTCGAATACCCGGTCACCACCGCGGACACGGTCACCGACCCCGCGGCCCCCTCCCTCCCCTGGTGGAACCGTCGGGGCACGTGGGCCACAGGATGGCTGCTCGCCGCCCTGTGGGCCGCCGCCTTCCCCGTGGTCTCCTCGCTGGATACGCACAGGCTCTGGGGAACGAGCGCCGCGCTCGGGTACGCGGCTGCCGCAGCCGTCTCCTACGGGCTGCCCGGCCCACGTGCCCGGCGTGCGGCGGTGGCCCTCGCGCTGGCCGGCGCGGTGGTGGTGCCACTGCTCTTCCTCGTCCTGACGGGACGGGCCCAGAGCGAGGTCGACGTAATCGAGCGCTCCGGCCGATTGCTTCTGGAGCAGGGAACCCCGTACCTGCCCCACCCGCGCAAGGTTACGGACTACACGCCGTACCTCCCCGCCATGGCTCTGCTCGGCATCCCCAAGGCGTTGGTGGGCGACCACGGCTGGGCGGCCCGGCTGCTCGGTGACGCCCGGATCTGGTGCGCGGCGGTGTTTCTTCTCTGCCTGCACTCGGCTCGGCTGACGCTCCGTCGTCCCAGGTCGGCCGCCACCCTTACGGGCCCGCGCGCGCGGTTGCCGTACGGAACGGCCGTGGCGGCGCTGATCGCGTCTCCCGTGGTGGCCCTGCCCCTGTGTGTCAGCGGAGTCGACCTCCCGCTGACCGGCCTGTGTTGCCTGGCGCTCGCCATGGCGGCCCGCGGGCGCCCGGCGGCGGCGGGGCTGACGCTCGCCGTAGTGTGCTCCCTCAAGTGGACCGCCTGGCCCGCGATCGCGGTGGTCGTGCTCCTGCTCGGGCATGTGGCGGGCCGCCGGGCAGCCCTGCGGTGCGCGGGCACTGCGGTAGCCGGCGCGACCCTGCTGATCCTGCCCAGCGCGGTGCTCTCACCTGGGGCCATGATCCAGCAGGTGCTGGCCTTCCCGACCGGACGCGGCGACCTGCCGACCCCGGCCGCCAGTCCGCTGCCCGGCCGGCTGCTGGCGGACCTGGGTCCGGCCGGCTGGTACGCGGCCGTCGGTCTGCTGATCTGCGGGGCGCTCGCCGTCGCCGCGTCCCTAGTGCACCGCCCGCCCGCTCATCTGCGGGCCGCGGCCGACCGGCTCTCGATCGGCCTGCTCGTGGCCTTCACCCTGGCGCCCGCCGGACGCTTCGGCTACCTCGCACTACCCCTCGTGCTGATGGGGTGGGCCCGGCTCGCCGATCCGCGCGAACCGGTCCCCAGCCTGACGGTGCGCGGCGCACGGCCCGAACGCGCCGCCCCCGCCGTCCCGGCTCGGCGCACGTACGCCGCCACCGCCTTCCGCACGGGAGGGGAATGATGACCGGCCCGCTGCCGCACCGACGGCCGTCTCCCGCCGACGGCCACCGCCCGCCGTACGGGGCCGGGGGAGAGACCGCCGGCCGGGTGGCCGGCGGCACCGACGGCCTGCCCGGCAAGCGCATCAGGGGCGTGGCTGCCGCCCTGAGCCGGGCGGCCGTCCACTGCTCCTTCGTGGAAGAAGAGGTTGCCGGTCTCGGCGCGTTCGTCGTGCCCGGCGACGTCTGCTTGGACATCGGCGCCGAATACGGCCTCTACACGTGGACGCTGGCCGCCCTGGTAGGCCCCTCCGGGCGGGTGCACAGTGTCGAGCCCCTGCCCGGTCCCGCCCGCTGGCTGCGCACCGGCGCCCGGCTCCTGGGCTGCCGCAACGTCACCGTCCACCGCACCGCCCTCGGTGCCCGTCCCGGTCACGGGACCCTGAGCCTGCCCCGGCGCAGGGGGCTGCCGGTGCACGGGCGCGCCTTCCTGACCCAGGGGGCCTCCGGGCCCGGCCCCAACAGCGAGTTCCGCACATCCCGGCCGGTGCCGGTCCCGGTCCGGACGCTGGACCAACTGGCGTACCGGGCGGGCATCGGAAAGCTGGGATTCCTGAAGGCCGATGTCGAGGGCGCCGAACTCGCCGTCCTGACCGGGGCGCAGCAGGTTCTGCGCCGCTGCCGGCCGACCTTGCTCCTGGAGATCGAGAGCAGGCACATGGACAAGTACGGAGCACGGCCGGCCGACGTGGTCAGCCATCTCCACGACCTCGGATACGGCCTCCACCGCAGGCGCGGAGGGAGCTGGGCCGAAACCACCCACATCACCGACGACTGCCGCAACTACCTCTTCGTCCCCTGAGGTCCCGTGTCCGGCATTCAAGATGATCCATACCGAAGGCGGCGACGGCACCCATGAGCACCACCCTTGTCATCACCAACGACTTCCCGCCACGCCAGGGCGGCATCGAGACCTTCGTCCACGCGATGGCCACCCGCGTTCCCGGCAACGACGTGGTGGTCTACACCTCGAACGAACCGGGGGCAGCCGCGTACGACGCCACCCTGCCGTTCCCCGTGATCCGGGACTCCACCCGCACCCTGCTGCCGACCCGGCGCGTCACCCGAAGGGCGCTGGCCATCGCCCGCGAACACGGCTGTGACCGGGTCTGGTTCGGTGCGGCGGCCCCGCTCGCCCACATGGCCCCGGACCTGCGGCGGGCCGGCATCCGCCGGACCGTCGCCACCACTCACGGTCATGAGATCTGGTGGGCACGTACGCCCGGGGCGCGCCAACTCCTGCGACGCATAGGCGACAGCGTGGACGTGGTGACCTACCTCGGTGACTACACCCGGTCCCGCATTGCACCCGCCCTCGGACCGCGGGCCCGGATGAGCCGGCTCGTGCCGGGAGTCGCCCCCGAGGACTTCCGGCCGGACCTCCCCGCGCGGTACGTCCAGGAGCTCCGCGACCAGTACGGCCTCAACGGCAAGAGGGTCATCCTGTGCGCCTCGCGCCTGGTGCCGCGCAAGGGGCAGGACGTCCTGATCCGCGCTCTGCCGCTCATCCAGCGAGCCGTACCGCAAGCCGCGTTGGTGATCGTCGGCAAGGGACCGTACGAGCGGCGGCTGCACGCCCTGGCCCGCAAGCACACCGCGGAGGGTTCCGTCGTCTTCGCGGGTGGCAGGGGCCACACCGAAATGCCCCCCTTCTATGCGGCAGCCGACGTCTTCGCCATGCCGTGCCGCACCAGGCGCGCGGGCCTGGAGGCGGAGGGTCTGGGCATCGTCTTCCTGGAGGCGGCGGCCAGCGGGCTGCCCGTGATCGCCGGTGACTCCGGCGGCGCACCCGACACCGTGCTCGAAGGGCGGACCGGGCACGTCGTCGACGGGACGGACGTCAAGGCCGTCGCCCGATCCGTCGCGCAGACCCTGCTGTCGCCGGACCGCGCCGTGATGGGCGCCGCCGGACGTCAATGGGTCGAGCGGCAGTGGTCCTGGGACGCCTCGGCCCGCCGGCTGACGCAGCTGCTCGACCCCGACCTGGAGAGGCTGCCGGAGGAGCACGCGCACCCACGCTGACGAAGGCGGACGGCTCCGGTGGCGGCGTACGGGACGGCTGCGGCGCAGGTGTGCGGGTCCGGCCGGTGACGTACGCCGCCGCCGGGGTCCGCGATGGCCTCACAGGTTCTTCAGCTCGGCCGATGGTAGGGAAAACCCTCCCGCGAAGACTCCTCACAGGCCCACTGTCCAGCGCCTGCGTCCGTGCTGGACTGGACGTATCACCTCCGACCGTACTGAGGACCACCGATGACACTGCTCACCGACATCCAGCTACCGGCGACCCAGATGGTCTCCGTCTCCAAGAGCCACCCCGGTGCGACGGGGCCGGTGCCGGTGCTGCGCGACGTCACCGTGGGGTTCCCCGCGAAGTCCATGACCGCGATCATGGGCCCGTCCGGGGCGGGGAAGACGACGCTGCTGCACTGCGCCGCGGGGCTGGACCGCCCCACGAGTGGACAGGTGTTCCTGGGCGACACGGACCTGGGTGCCTGCGACGAGAAGCAGCTGACGCTGATCCGGCGCAGTCGCATCGGTTTCGTCTTCCAGCAGTTCAACCTGCTGCCCATGCTCACGGCGTATGAGAACGTGGCGTTGCCACTGAGGCTGAACGGCCGGCCCCGACACGCGGTCGTCGTGGAGGCCCTGCGACAGGTGGGCCTGGAGGACAAGGCGGGACACCGTCCCGCGCAGCTCTCCGGCGGCCAGCAGCAACGCGTGGCCATCGCCCGGACCCTGGTGGTCCAGCCTGAGATCGTCTACGCGGACGAACCGACCGGATCGCTCGACCGGCAGACCGGCCGACAGATCATGGCGCTGCTCCGGGACGTGGTGGACCGGACCGGCGGGACCGTGGTGATGGTGACCCACGACCCGGTGGCGGCGGCCTGGGCGGACCGGGTGGTCTTCCTTCACGACGGCCGAACCGTGGACAAGATCGACAACCCGACGGCTGAGCAGGTCGCCGCCCGCCTCGGCCGGTGGGAGTCCTGATGTGGCGCCTCTCCGTACGCTCGGTACGCCACTACTGGGTGCTGTTCGCGGGAACCCTCGTCGCGCTGGCCCTCGGCGTGGCGCTGATCGGGGTGTCGACAGCGGCGCTGGCCGCGACCTGGAACGTACCGCAGCCTTCCGGCTCCGGTGACACCTCCATCACCCTCACGGACGGCAAGGGTACGAGCCACACCTTGGTCACCGGTGCCCCCGACATGGGCGGGATCCAGACCGTGCTCGTGATGGCCGGCGTCGTCTCCGCCTTCGTCACGGTCTTCGTCATCGCCGGAACCGGCGCTTTCGGCGTCGCCCTGCGCCGCCGGGACATGGGCCTGCTGCGGCTGGTCGGCGTGGGCGGACCGCAGGTGCGGCGCATGGTGATCGGCGAGTCGGTGGCGGTGGCGCTACCCGCGACGCTCGTGGGCTGCGCGCTGGCGGCCGTCACCACACCGCCCGTGCTGCGTGGCCTCAACGGTACCGGCCTGTCGCCCATCGAGATGCGGGCCGGGTCGCTCGGCGGGCCGCTGCTGTTCGCCGCGTCGTGCGGCTTCCTCATTGCCGTGCTCGGCGCGCTGGCGGCCTCCCGGCAGGCCTCACGCACCGGACCCGTCGAGGCGCTGCGCGAGGCCGATCTGGACTCCCGGGCGATGACCGCCGGACGCGGGACGACGGGTGTTCTGCTGTTCGTCAGCGGCGCCGTGATGCTCGCCCTGACTCCGAACGCGGGCTTGGAGGCGGCCACCCCGCTCGCGCTCTTCGGCCCGATGGCGCTGACTCTCTCGGCCGCGTTGCTCTGTCCTCTCTACCTTCCCTCGCTGATACGGCTGGTGACCGCCGGACTCAAGCGGCCCCAGTCCGTGCCCGGCCTCCTGGCGGTGGCAGCGGTGAGTACATCGAGGCGCCGGACCGCCTCACTGGTCGGCCCGGTCCTCGCCATCGTGGCCATCGTCGGCACCTTCACCGCGGTGATGGCCACCACCGGCGCCACCGTCACCGCCGACGACCGGCAGCGGACAGCGGGCCAGTTGGTGGTGGAGTCCGTCACGCCGGGCAAGGGTCTGAGTCAGGACGTGCTGGCCGAGCTGCGCGAACAACCGGGCGTCCGCGCCGTATCGGCGCTCGCTCCGATGGACGTCGCGGTGGCCGGGCCGTACTCGGCGTGGGAGGACGACGCGGCCGTCGTGGACGTACCGGAACTGGCCCGTACGCACCGCGTCAGCGCGCTGGAGGGCAGCGTACGAGCACTCGCACCGGGCACGGTCGCGGTCTCGAAGGAGTTCTCCGACTGGTACGGAGTCCATGCGGGCGACCGGATCACCTACGGGCGCTTCGGTGGTCAGCCGGTCACGGCCGACGTGACGGCGGTGCTGGACGGCGGCTCGGCGGTGCCGCACGTGGTCCTTGCCCCCGGTACGAGTGGAGCGGCGGCGCCCGAGCGGGCGACGGTCCTGCTGGACGGGGCACCGGGCGGAGCCGACGTCGAGGCGACGGCGGCACGGTTGAACAGCGAACTGCGGGACGCGGGCGCCAAGGCGACACCTACCGCGGACTGGTTCGGTGCCTCCGCCGGTGAGCAGGACCGTCTCAACGACCTGGTCCTACTGGTACTGGTCGGACCCGCCTCGGTGTACGCGTTGATCGCGGTGGCCAACACCCTGGTCATGTCGTACAGCCGACGTGGCAGGGAGATCGCCGGGATGCGCATGGTCGGCGTCAGCGAGGACCAACTGCGCCGGATGGCTCTGTGGGAGGCCCTGACCACTACCCTGGCCGGCGCGGGGGTAGCCGCCGTCGTGATCACCCTCGGCCTGTGGGCGTACGGGGGAGCACTGGAGGCCACGTACGGAACGGTCGACATCAGTGTCCCCTGGACAGTCCTTGCCGGCCTCGTGGCCGCGTGTCTGGCGGCCGCCATCGCAGTAGCGGTGTCCGCGACGAGGCACCTTGCCGGACGAAGTGCCATCGCTGTGCTCAACTCATATCAATGACACCGATGTTCGTATCGTCTGCGGGCCGTGCTCCTCTATGCTGAGCGCACTGCGCACCAGGCTTGATCGAGCGCACATGCTGGTACTCCAGCCTTACCCTCAAGCGGCATCGTCCGTTTCATCCCTCCCGCTGGGTCGACTTCAGCACTCAGGAGCCGCCATGCGCGTTGTATTGGCCGAAGATTCTGCCCTTTTGAGGGTCGGCATGGCGCGGTTGCTGACGGACGAAGGGGTTGAGGTTGTCGCATCGTTGGGCGACGCCGAGAACCTCCTCCAAGTGATCCGTGAACGCTCCCCCGATGTAGCCATCATGGACGTCCGGATGCCCCCCACCTACACGGACGAGGGCATCCGAGCGGCCCGCCAGGTCCAAGTCGACTGTCCGGCAACAGCGGTTCTTGTTCTATCCCAGTACGTCGAGCATGGTTATGCTGAAGAGCTCCTGCGCAACGCGCCCGCCGGCTCCGGGTATCTGCTGAAGCAGCGGGTAGGTGACTTCGATGAGTTCCTCTCCGCTCTCAGACGAGTGGCCAAAGGCGAGACCGTGCTGGACTCCGAAGTGTTCAAACAGTTCGTCGGAAATCCCCGGGAACGCCGCACTATCGACATCCTCACCTCCCGCGAACTACAGGTCCTCGAACTCGTCTCCACCGGCCTCACCAACAGTGGCATAGCCAAGCGACTGGGCATCTCGGAACGCGCTGTGGAGAAGCACGTCACCTCAATCCTGAGTAAATTGCAGATCCCAGCCTCAGGAGAGAACCACCGCCGCGTACTGGCGGTACTCGACTACCTGCGAGGCGTGTAGCCAGGCCGAGGGGCCGGTGCCCCCGCCCTTTGAGCCCTCGTCGGCGCCCCGAGGATTCTCGTGCTGAACGATTGGATGCTCCAGGCGAGGGGCGTGCTTAGGGCTCCTTGCCGAGTCGGTGCGAGCCTGGGCCGTACGGGCCCAATCGCTGGAGGGTGCACCGGCACTCCTGGCTAGAATGCCTCGGCGCACGCCTGCCGCATTTCGGCCTCCCTGCGCGTTTCCTGTCTCCCAGAGCTGTCGAGCGGTCACGTAGGAACGGGAAGCAGTCGGCGTTATGGGGGCGGTGAGGCTTTGTGTATGACGCTCACTCTGCGCGTAATATACACCAGCTGTGCGCCCGATTCCTTTCAGGTGGACCGGTGGCCTGCGGTTTCCTTTCGCGTGTTTCCTGTTCGCATCTTTGCGAAACAGAAAACGGTCGAGCTGGTTGGGTGAAGTTCCGAGAATGGCTTCTTTCGTCGAGCAAGGTGTGAAACGCGTAAGTCGGTGCATTGTGGCGTAGAGCTGAGATATTCTGGTCGGCCGTGGCTGGTGTGATGATTCGGCCGTCCGTGGTGGTGTGAGTACTCGACCGTGGATCGTGGACGACGAGTTGTGGGCACTGATCGAGCCGCTGCTGCCGCCTTGGCCGACGAGGTCACCGGGGCCGCGGCCGGTAGCTGACCGGCTGTGCCTGCAAGGGATCTTGTACATGCACGGAACGGACGCCCCGACCGACTCACCCCGATAGACGCCCCATCCCCTGCCCGCATCGTGGCCCTGCGCGGCACCGACAACTGGTGGGACGAACCGGGCCTGCGAGCCGCCTTCACCCGGGCCTACACCCGCGACCGTCTCCGTTGATCCCCGACCTGGGATCCCTCGAACCCGCCGCGCCGTCCTCCTCGGCCTGCTCCTGACGGTCCGTACCCGCACCCGCCTCCACCTCGCCGGCCCCCTCAGCCGCACCCTGAACCGACACCTGGTACACCACCGGCACCGAAGCGCCTTCCGCATCCACCCCAACTTCACCACGGCCGAGGCATCAGGCGGCTGTCGGGGAACCTGCTCCGGCCCGCCCCCTGACTGGTGACGCGCGGTGCTTTGCCAGGCGTGGGTCGGGGGTGGGGCTCGTCTCCAACGGATCGTTCCGCCGCAGGTCACGGCCAGAGCTCGGGCGGCGTGGGTGTGCTGATCGGCTTCGCCGACGGCAACACCTTCGTGTCTGAGCCGGGCGTGCCGCTGTGGCCGAGGTGCTTCGGCGTAGTAAGAATTGTCCTCCAATTTTTTCGGGGTGATCTTAGGTGAGCGGCGGATCAGGGGGCGCCATGCGTTAGCGTGGCAAGCGTTGATGGCGAGCCCCCGTGCTGGTTCGTGCTGACTTTTGAGGCGCAGTAGGGGTAAACGTGCAGGTCAGAGCGATTTCATGAGATTCCTGCACACCTCCGACTGGCACCTCGGCCGCTCCTTCCACCGCGTGAACCTGCTCGGCGCCCAGGCCGCCTTCGTCGACCACCTCGTGGAGACCGTCGCCGCCCACGAGGTCGATGCCGTCCTCGTCTCCGGTGACGTCTACGACCGGGCCGTGCCCCCGCTGCCCGCCGTCGAACTGTTCGACCAGGCCCTGCACCGGCTCGCCGCGCTCGGCGTGCCCACCGTGATGATCTCCGGCAACCACGACTCCGCCCGCCGGCTCGGCGTCGGCGCCGGGCTGATCGGCCGGGCCGGAATCCACCTCAGGACCGACCCGGCGGGCTGCGCCGACCCCGTGGTGCTGTCCGACGTCCACGGCGAGGTCGCGCTGTACGGGCTGCCGTACCTGGAACCGGCCCTGGTCAGGGACGGTTTCGGGGTGACGAAGGTCAGCCACGAGGCGGTCCTGTCCGCGGCCATGGACCGGATCAGGGCGGACCTGGCCACCCGCGCGCCCGGCACCCGTTCCGTCGTCCTCGCCCATGCCTTCGTCACCGGCGGCCAGGCCAGCGACAGCGAACGCGACATCGCCGTCGGCGGGGTCGAGTCCGTGCCCGCCTCCGTCTTCGACGGGGTCGACTACGCGGCCCTGGGCCACCTCCACGGCTGCCAGACGGTCGGCGAACGGGTCCGCTACTCCGGTTCCCCGCTCGCCTACTCCTTCTCCGAGGCGGCCCACCGCAAGACCATGTGGCTGGTCGAACTGGGCGCGGCGGGCGAGATCGCGGGCGCCGAACGGATCGACACCCCCGTGCCCCGGGCGCTCGCCCGGGTCCGCGGACGGCTGGACGCCCTGCTGGAGGACCCCGCGTACACCCCGTACGAGGACGCCTGGGTCGAGGCCACCCTGACCGACCCGGTCCGGCCCGAGGACCCCATGGTCCGGCTCGCCGCCCGCTTCCCCCACACCCTCAGCCTCGCCTTCGACCCCGAGGACCGCGCCCCCGAGGCCGCGGGCTCCTACGCCCAGCGGCTCAAGGGCCGCAGCGACCAGGAGATCGCCGAGGACTTCGTCGCCCACGTGCGCGGCGGCGGCCCCGCGGACGAGGCCGAGCGGGCCGTGCTCCAGGACGCGTTCGCGGACGTACGCGCCCAAGGAGGCCGGGGCGGCCAGGACGGCCAGGACCCCCACGAGACCCGCCCCACCCCGCAGGAGAGCGTCCGATGAGGCTGCACCGGCTGGAGGTCACCGCCTTCGGGCCCTTCGCCGAACGGCAGGAGATCGACTTCGACGCGCTCTGCGCCGCCGGGATCTTCCTGCTGCACGGGCCCACCGGCGCCGGGAAGACCTCCGTCCTGGACGCCGTCTGCTACGCGCTCTACGGATCGGTGCCCGGCCCCCGCCAGGCCCCCGGCACCGGACTGCGCAGCGACCACGCCGCCCCCGGCACCCCGACCGAGATCACCCTGGAGCTGACCGCGGGCGGACGGCGCCTGGAGATCACCCGGCGCCCCGAACAGGACCGCCCGAAGAAGCGCGGGACCGGCACCACCCGGGACAAGGCACAGAGCCTGCTGCGCGAGCACACGGGCCGGGCCTGGGAACCACTGAGCCGGTCCCACCAGGAGATCGGCGAGGAGATCGAACAGCTCCTCGGCATGAGCCGGGAACAGTTCTGCCAGGTGGTGCTCCTGCCCCAGGGCGAGTTCGCACGGTTCCTGCGCGCCGACGAGGCCGCCCGCGGCCGGCTCCTGGGCCGGCTCTTCGACACCCGGCGCTTCGCCGCCGTCGAGACCCTGCTCGCCGAACGCCGCCGGGCCGCCGAGGCCAAGGTCCGGGCCGGAGACGAGAAGGTGCTCTCCACCGCCCAGCGACTCGCCCAGGCCGCCGGGGACAGCGCCGACCTGCGGGCCTGGCCGCTCCCCGGGCACCAGCCGGGCGACCCCGGGCTGGCCTCGGCGGTCCGGGCCTGGGCGGCCGTCGCCCGGTGCGCCGCCCGGGAACGGCTCACCGTCGCCGAGTACGCCCTGAGCGCCGTCGAGAGCCGCTGCGCCACCGCCCGCCGGGACGCCGAGGAGGCCCGGGAACTCGACCGGCTCCAGCGCCGCCACGCGGAGACCACCCGCCGGGCCGCCCTGCTCACCGCGGCCGGAACCGAACGCGAACGGGTACGCGGCCTCCTCGACCGGGCCCGCCGGGGAGCCCTGGTGGCCCCCGCCCTGGAACTGCGCGGAGCGGCCTCGGCCGCCCACCTCTCCGCCGCCCACGCCGAGACGGCCGCCCGCGCCGGACTCCCGCAGGCCCTCGCCGGGGCCGGGGCCGAACAGCTCGCCACCGTCGAACAGCGGCTGCGCGAGGACCTCGGCGCCCTGGGCGCCGCCCACCGGGACGAGCAGCGCAGCGCCGCGATCGGCCGCGCGCGGGCCGACCTGGAACGCGAGGCGAGGGCCGCCGAGGAGCAGCACCAGGAGTCCGCCCGGTGGCTGGAGGAGTGGGAGACCACCCGGGCCGCCCTCCAGCGGCGCGCGGACGCCGCCCAGCAGGCCGCGACCCTCGCCGAGCAGCTCGCGGGCCGGCTGGAACCCGCCCGCCTCCACCTCGACGCGGCCCGGCGCCGGGACACGCTCGCCGCCGACGCGCGGCAGGCCGCCACCGCACTCCTCTCCGTCCGCGAGGAGTCGGCCGCCGCCCGGCAGCGCTGGCTGGAGCTGAAGGAGGAGCGGCTGCGCGGGATCGCCGCCGAACTGGCCGGGGCGCTGGTGGCGGGGGAACCGTGCGCCGTGTGCGGTTCGCCGCACCACCCGGCCCCGGCCCGGCCCGCCCCCGGCCACGTCGACCGCGCCGCCGAGGACACCGCCCACGCCGCCTTCGAACAGGCCGAGGCGGCCCGGTCCGCCGTCGAACGCCGGCTCGCCGCCGTCGAGGAGGCCCGCACCGAGGCCGAGGCCGCCGCCGGGTCCGCCACCACCGCCGAACTCCTCGCCCTGACCGCAGAGCTGAGCTCCCGCCACGCCGCCGCCCACGCCGAGGCCGCCGGGGCGCACACCGCACGCGAGCGGCTCACCGCCGCCGAGCGGGAGCACGCCGCACGCAGCTCCGACCGGCAGGACGCCGAGCTCCGGGCCGCCGCCCGCGCCTCCCGGCGCGAGGCCCTGGACCAGGAACAGGCCTCGCTGGAGTCCGGACTCGCCCTGGTGCGGGGCGGCGCGCCCACGGTCGCGTCCCGCGCCCGCACCCTGGAGGACCGGGTCCGCACGGTCGCCGGGGCCGCCGCCGCGCTGCGCCGGGCCGAGGCCACCGCCGCCCGCCTCAAGGAGGCCGACGACCAGCTCGCCGACGCCGCCTTCACGGCGGGCTTCGACACCACCGGGGCCGCCGCCGACGCGGTGCTCCCGGAGTACGAGCGCACCGCGCTCCAGCACCGGCTGGACGGCTGGCAGGCCGAGGAGGCCACCCTGGCCGACCGCCGCGCCGAGACCGGCACCGCCGCGGCGGCCGATCTGCCCCCGGCCCGGCCGGAAGCCGCCGAGGCCCGCGCGGCCACGGCCGCGGCACAACTGCGTACCGCGGGCTCCGCCGTGGACGCCGCCCGCTTGCGGTGCGCGGAACTGGACCGGCTCTCCCGCCAGGCCGGGCAGGAACTGCGCGCCCTGGGACCGCTGCGCGAGGCGTACGACCGGGTGGCCCGGCTCGCCGGGCTCACCGCGGGCACCTCCGCCGACAACGAGCGCAGGATGCGGCTGGAGGCGTACGTCCTGGCCGCGCGGCTGGAACAGGTCGCCGCCGCGGCGACGGTACGGCTGCTGCGCATGTCCGGGGGGCGTTACACCCTCGTCCACTCCGACGCCCGGTCGGGCGGGCGCGGGCGCTCCGGCCTGGGCCTGCACGTGGTCGACGCCTGGACCGGCAGCGAGCGGGACACCGCCACCCTGTCCGGCGGCGAGACCTTCTTCGCCTCGCTGGCCCTCGCCCTGGGACTGGCCGACGTGGTCACCGACGAGGCGGGCGGCATGCGCCTGGACACCCTCTTCATCGACGAGGGCTTCGGCAGCCTCGACGACCAGGCGCTGGACGAGGTGCTCGACGTCCTGGACTCGCTGCGCGAGCGGGACCGCAGCGTCGGCATCGTCAGCCATGTCGCCGACCTGCGGACCCGGGTGCAGACCCAGCTGGAGATCGTCAAGCAGCGCGGGGGCTCGGTGGTGCGCCACCGCACCGCGGCCCACCCCGGCTGACGGCCCCCCGCCCCCTCACCGGCTCCGGGAGGACGTCACCGGGGGAACGCGGACGGGCCGCTCGTCCCCCTCCGGGGCGAGCGGCCCGTCCACGTGCCGTGCTGTGCCGTGCCGTGTGTCAGAGCTTCGACAACTCGTCCACCAGGTCGTCCAGCCCCAGCGACCCCTGCGACAGGGCCGCCATGTGCCAGGCCTTCAGGTCGAAGGCGTCGCCGTGCGCCGCCCGCGCGTTGTCCCGGCCCAGCAGCCAGGCGCGCTCGCCCAGCTTGTAGCCGATCGCCTGGCCCGGCATCGACACGTAACGGGTCAGCTCGCTCTCGACGAAGTCCGCCGGGCGTCCGCTGTGCAGCCCGAAGAACTCCTGCGCCAGCTCCACGGTCCACCGCTCGCCCGGGCGGAACGGCGAGTCCGCCGGGATCTCCAGCTCCAGGTGCATGCCGATGTCCACGATGACCCGCGCCGCGCGCATCATCTGGCAGTCCAGGTAACCGAGCCGCTGCTCGGCGTCCTTGAGGTAGCCCAGCTCGTCCATCAGCCGCTCCGCGTACAGCGCCCAGCCCTCGGCGTTGGCGCTGACGATGCCGACGGTGGCCTGGTAGCGCGAGAGCTGGTCCGCGACGTGCGTCCACTGCGCGAGCTGCAGGTGGTGGCCCGGAACGCCCTCGTGGTACCAGGTGGAGACCAGGTCGTAGACGGGGAAACGGGTCTGGCCCATCGTCGGCAGCCAGGTACGGCCCGGACGGGAGAAGTCCTCTGAGGGGGAGGTGTAGTACGGGGCCGCGGCGCCGCCGGACGGGGCGATCCGGGACTCCACCTTCCGTACCCGCTCGGCGAGTTCGAAGTGGGTGCCGTCGAGGTTCTCGATCGCCTCGTCCATGATCCCCTGGAGCCAGGCCCGGACCTCCTCCACGCCCTCGATGTGGGTGCCGTGCTCGTCCAGGTGCTTCAGCGCCTCCCAGGGCCCGGCGCCCGGCAGGATCTTCGCCGCCTCGGCCTTCATCTCGTCGAGCAGCCGGTGGTACTCCGCCCAGCCGTAGGCGTACGCCTCGTCCAGGTCGAGGTCGGTGCCGTTGAAGTAGCGCGACCAGCGGGCGTACCGCTCGCGGCCCACGGTGTCCGGCCTGCCCGCGACGGCCGGGGCGTAGACGGCGCTCATCCAGTCGCGCAGGCCGGCGAGGGCGGCGGTCGCACCGGCCGCCGCGCTGTCGAGTCCGTCGCGCAGGGCCTCGGGGCCGTGGGCGACGAAACCGGCGAAGAAGGCGGGCTCGTCGCCGTCCTCGCCGGCCCAGCCCGTGAGCTGCTCGATGAAGGTGGCGGTGGGGCGCGGCGCACCGTACAGCCCGCGGTCCAGGCCCAGCTGGAGGCTCTCGCGGTAACCGGCGAGGGCGGCCGGGACGGCGTGCAGCCGCTCGGTGATCGCGGCCCAGTCCTCGTCCGTGTCGGCCGGGGTGAGGCCGAAGACCTCACGGATGCTGTGCACGGGGGAGTGGATGTTGCTGACGGCGCGCAGGTGCTCGTCGGCCTCGTGGACGCCCAGTTCGGCGGTGAGGCGCTCGCGCAGCAGGCGGGCGCAGCGGCGCTCGGCGTCGCTGTCGGCGCCGGGCAGCCGCTCGGCGGCGTCGAGGCGGCCGAGGGTGGTGCGGGCCAGTGCGGCGACGGCGTCACGGCCCGCCGGGGAGAAGTCCGGGAGCTTGCCGGAGCTCGCGGCGACGCCGAGGTAGGTGCCCATGACCGGGTCGATGGCGATGAGTTCGTCGACGTAGGCGTCGGCCACCTGGCGGGGCAGCAGGGCGGCACGCCGCGCGTCGTGCGGGGGAAGGATCTCTGACATGCGGACATCTTCGTACGCGGGACGGGTCCGCGTCATCACCGTTCGCTCTCGGCCTCCTGACGCGGGCGGGAGCGGGACCCCGGGGCCGGGGAGCCGCGCTCCCGGGGCGGGGCGCCGTACGGGCCGGCCCCGCCCCGCCCCGGCGGCCGGGGTCACGGAGCCTGCCGCACCTCCTTGCGGGCCTGCTCGCGCGGGAGCCCGTACGACGACCCGTACGACGACCCGTACGGCCGCTCGTGCGGAAGCCGGGCGCCGGCCGGGCCCGTGGCCAGCCGGGCCGTGATCACCAGGGTGCCCTCCTCGATCTGGTAGTCGAGCGGGAGCCCGAGCCCGCGCATGGCGGCGACCATGCCGGTGTTGGACGCCTGGGTGACGGCGTACACGCTGTCGCACCCGGCCTCGGTGGCCAGCGCGATCAGGCGGCGCAGCAGCTCGGAGCCGATGCCCCGGCGCTGCCAGTCGTCCTCGATGAGCAGCGCGACCTCGGTCTCGTCGCCGTCCCACAGCAGATGGCCGAGGGCGACGAGCTTGCCGGAGGTGGTGGTGGCGGCGAGGGTGCGGCCGAAGCGGGGGCTCAGCAGGTGACCGAGGTAACGGTCGGCGTCGGCGACGGGCCCGTGGTAGCGCAGGGCGAGGGTCCGCTCGGAGCAGCGGTCGTGCATGGCGCGGGCGGCCGGCCGGTCGGAGCCGTCGGCGCGGCGGAGGACGATCTCGTTGCCCTCGGGCAGGGTCAGCACGTCCTGGCCGCGCGGGACGCGGGGGCCGAGCCGGGCGTCGAGCTCGACCAGGGCGCGGGCCCGCGCGAACTCGGTCGGGGTGAAGGGAAGGTGGGGGCGCTCGACGGTGATCGCGCCGCCCGAGGGGTCGCGCAGCCGCATCACCGTGGCCTCCAGAACCCCTTCGACGGGGGCGTCGGCGCCCGCGTTGGGGCGGCCGGAGAGGGTGGTCGCCGGGATCGAGTGGATGGTGCAGCGGCCCAGCAGCTGACGCAGGGCGAGCGGGAGCTCGGCGGTGTCCAGGGCGGTACGGGTGGCCAGGCCCAGGAGACGGGTGGGGGTGTCGACCAGGTCGTGGGCGTCGGCCCGCTCGATCCAGGTGGACCGGCCGCCGGCCCGGGAGACGGTCCGGGTGAGGTCGGCGGAGGGCAGCTGCCGGGGGGCGCGCAGCAGGAACTCGTCGACCGTGGAGCCCTCGGGGAGCGGGTGGGTCTGGAGGGTCAGGATGTCGACGCCACTGCCGGCCAGGGCGGTGCAGAGCGCGGCCAGGCTGCCGGGCTCGTCCCGCACGGTCGTCCGCATCTGCCACAGGGTGGTCGTGGCGGCGGCGGTCCCGCCCTCGGCGGCGCCGGTCTCCCGGGCGGTGGCGGTCGTCGCGGCGGCCGGCCCGGCGGCCGGGGCCGGATCGGTGGGCGCGGTGGTCCGCGGCGGCGGCGCATGGCTGTGCCGCCGTGCCCACCAGGTGTGGAAGGCCGCCGTGCCCAGGAGCGCGACGGCCGAGGCGACCAGCAGGATCGGGCCCCTGGGGCCGTGCACGACGAGATTGGCGATGGCGTCCGCGACCGCCACGGCGCAGAACAGCGCGGCCAGCTCGACGACGTCGCGGCGCCAGTGGTGACGGTGGTGGCGGTGGGGACTCTGGGCGGATGCAGGGTTACGGTCAGTCATGGACACCACTGTCGCGCAGGGGTGTTGCGTGATCGCGAACGATCTGTGACCGACTGGTTAAGCGTCGATCGAGCCTGTTTCGCCCAGTTTTCCGGTGCATTTCCCGTCCGGAGGCCCGGGATTCACGGGCCTCCGGGTCCATTCACGGGTCCATGGGTCCGTTCACGGGTCCATGGGTCCGTTTCCGGGCCTCCGGGTTATCGGGTCTCCGGTTCCACGAGCCTCCGGACGGGGCGCGTCGTGGACGGTGCGGGACGGGGCGGTGCGGTGCGGTGCGGGGGCGACAACCGGGGGCGACAACCGAGGGCGCGGGAGGGGCGCGCAGGAGCATCTGCCGTCATCGTTACCCGGCGGTAGACCTTGACGGCAAGCCTTCGGCCAGAGTCGCCCCGCGCGAACATCCCGTGAACGGCTTGATACGTATGCCCGATCTGCCCGCCAAAGGTACGAGGATTGGTCTTGACCAAGGGGGTGCACCGTCCTATCGTCGCAGGGATAGTGCAGGAACCTTTAATAAACAAGGGCGCGGAACTGCCGCTGACACACGGCGATTGCAGCGTTGGCAGGAGGAGTCAGGGTGGGGACCATGCAGCTCGAATCGGTACAGGAGCCTAAGTACTGGCACCTCAGGACCGTTCTCAGTGAGGCGCTCGACCAGGACTTCGCCGTAGGTGAGGTCCTGCCGAACGAACGTGAGCTCGCCGCCCGTTTCGGAGTCGCCCGCGCGACCCTGCGGCAGGCACTGGAACAGCTTGAGCTCGAAGGCCGCCTCCAGCGCCGTCGCGGTGTCGGCACCACGGTCGCCCCGCCGCGCGTCGGCGTCGCCGTCGGCAGCACGCAGCACAGCTGGCCCGGGGAGGGCGGCGACGGCTGGGAGCCGGTGGACGCCACCGAGACCCTGCCGCCTGCGGCCGTGCTCAAGTCCCTCGGCGCCGAGCCCGGCTTCGACGCCGAACGCCCGGTCCACACGGTGCGTCGCACCCGGGTCACACAGGGCCAGGCCGTCGCGTCGGAGCTGCTGTACGTGCCGGACTCCTCCGTGCCCGGCCTCCCCGCCATCGAGGCCCCGGCGGGTCCCGCCCGCGCCCGCGCCGTCCTGCGTGAGCTCCAGCGGCTCGTGCTCGACGGCCAGGACCGCTCGGTGGAGCTGGGCTCCGCCCGCGCCGACGACGCCAGGGAGCTGGACCGCCTGCCGGGCGCACCGGTCCTGCTGGTCACCACCCGCTACTTCACGGCGAAGGGCACGGCCGCGGTCTCGGTGGCCACCTACCGCGCCGACACCTGCCGCCTGACCTTCGGCGACTCGGGCGACGTCGAGATCACCCACGAGCCGCGCGTCGCCTCCTGACCCCTCCTGCCCCTTCCTGATACCTCCCGCACTCTTCCGCACGCCGGGCGGCCCTTCCGCAGAGCCCGGCGATGCTCCCTGCGGTGACTCCCTCTTGTGGCTGTGGCTGTGGCCGGGGTCTGTGAAGTCGCCCTGCCCGGCCTGGTTCCCGCCGCACGCAGGGACGTCCCGGTGGGCGCGGCGTTACAGCCGCGCGACTGGGCGACGGAGCCGCCTGGACCGGCCGGGGCGCGCGATGACCTCACTTGCGGCGAACCGCTCGCGCGCAGCCCACATTTCCGGCCAGGGGGTGAAGTCACCCGGCACCGGATAAAAGGTTCTTTCCGGTGCATTTCGTGCGCCGCTGATGCCTCTGTGACGGATGCGACACTCGGACGGCTGTGCCACTCGCCGTGGCCCCGAACCCCGCGCTCCGCCCTGCCCCTGAGCCTGCCCCTGCCCCGTGCTCGCGGCGAGATGCGGGCTGTCGGCCGGTGCGGGGCGAGGGCGGGCGCTTCGGGATCTCCTGGGCTTCCCCGTCCGCCCTCCAGGCCGCTTCCCCGAGGTGGGTGCGCTCGCCGCCTGGCGCCCGCTGAGGCCCGGACGAGGCGCGTCCTGGCCCTGGGGGAAGGCCGCGGGCCCGTTCGGGCCACACGGGCCCTCCTGTGACTTTCCCGCAACACGCACCCCCGGCGTCACAGGGCGCGGTGGCCGACGTCGACATGGACACCGGCCGGGTTCGCGCGAGGCGAGGGGCGGCGGGGTGGGCGGGGCAGGGGGTGTGGGTGGGCCGGGGCGGTCGACCCGGACATGGTCAGCGGCGGCGGGCCGTGACCGTCTTCTCCACCGCGAAGAGTTCCTCCTCGACGTGGTCCAGCGCGAGCCGAAGTGCCCCCGTGGCCACCGCGGCCTCGCCCAGCAGGGACAGGGCGACCCTCGGCGGGCGCAAGCAGTAACGTTCCAGCTCCTGGCGGAGAGGGCCGAGAACACCGTCCAGGCCGGCCGCCCAGCCGCCGACCACGACCAGCTCCGGGTCCATCGCCAGGACCAGCGCCGCCACGTCGTGCACCAGCCGCTGCAAGAACCGTTCCACGGCGGCCACCGCTCGCTCGTCCCCCCGCTTGGCCATCGCGAAGACCTCGGCCACCGCCGACTCGTCCAGCGGGTCCAGCGGTTCTCCGGTGGTCGACAGCAGACTCTCCGGAGCGACCTCGCGGCCCAGCAGATGCAGTGCGCCGATCTCCCCGGCGGCCCCGCCGAACCCCCGGTGCAGTCGTCCGCCTATCAACGAGCCGGCGCCGGGGCTGAGTCCGGCCATCACGAACACCATGTCGTCGGTGTTCTGCGCGGCCCCCTTCCAGTGCTCGGCGACCGCCGCCGTGTTGGCGTCGTTCTCCACCTGCACCGGGCAGCGGAACGAGCGCTGCAGGCGCTCCCCGAGCGGCAGCCCCGTCCAGCCGGGCAGAGCCGTCCCCAGGCGGACGGTGCCGTCCGCCTCCACGATCCCGGGGCTGCCGACCCCGACCGCCCGCAGGGAGTCCCGCGGTATGCCGGCGCGGCGCAGCAGGTCGGCGACGGCCATCCGCACCTTCTCCAGCCGCTCGTCGGCGGACGCCGTCTCGGCGACATCCTTGGTGCCCGCGCCGATCACCCGGCCGTCCAGCCCCGACAGCAGCACCGCGACCCGGCGCGAACCGATCTCTATCCCGAGCAGGTGTCCGGCTTCGGCGCGGAACCGGAAGCGTCTCGCGGGCCGCCCCTGTCGGCGCGTGCCCTCTTCCACTCCGGCCTCGACGACGAGCCCGCTACCGATCAGCCCTTCCACGACCCCCTCGACGGTCGGCCGGGAGAGCCCGGTCACCCGGGTGAGGTCGGTGAGGGTCGGCGATCCGGCCGCACGCAGTGCCCGTAGCACGACGGCGGAATTGATCCGCCGGAGCAGAGAGGGGTCCCCGCCGGTCAGCTGCCCCAACGTGTGTCCTCCCAGCTAGCGAGCCTGTCAGCCGGATCGTACTGCCCGCCCGATGCGGTGGCGAGAAGTGGCCCCCCATTGACCGGAACAAGACCGTCTTCTCAAGCCGGTGCGACGAATCCCGACTCGTATGCCATGATCACGGCCTGGGTCCGGTCCCGTGCGCCAAGTTTCGCCAGGATCGCACTTACGTGCGACTTAACTGTCTCTGCGCCAATGATCAACTCGGAGGCGATCTCCACATTGGTCAGCCCCCGTGCCACGAGTCGCAGGACCGCCTCCTCCCGCTCGGTCAGTGCGGCCCGCTCCAGTACCGCCCGTGCCTTCCGGTTCCCGTACTCCGCGGCCAGCGCACGTACCGCCGCGGGGAAGAGCAACGTCTCGCCCTCCGCGACCAGTCGTACGGCGTGAACGATCTCCGACGGCCGGGCTCGTTTCAGCAGGAACCCGTCGGCTCCGGCTCGCAGCGCCTGGTAGACGTACTCGTCGTTCTCGAAGGTCGTCACGACCAGGATCTTCGGCGGGGAGTCCACGGTCCGCAGCACCGCACGGGTCGCCTCGATCCCGTCCAGGAGCGGCATCCGCACATCCATCGCCACGACGTCCGGTCGCAGTTGTCTCACGAGCGGGACGACCGAAGCCCCGTCGGCCGCCTCACCCACCACTTCGATGTCGGGCTGGGCTTCCAGGACGGCACGCAGACCCGCGCGTACCAGGGGCTCGTCGTCGACGAGCAGGACGGTGACCGGCATCCGGTCAGCGTATTCGGTCCAGCGGGAGCCGGGCGCGCACTCTCCAGCCACCCGCGTACGGCCCGGTCGTCGCCTCCCCGCCGAGGAGCTGGGCCCGTTCCCGTATCCCCCGTAGCCCGTTTCCACCGCCCGTCGTGACGGTCGGGCGGTCGGGCAGCGGGTTCGTCACCTCCAGGTCCAGCCGGGTCCCGGTCATCTCCACCCGTACCCGCACCGGTACGGGACCGCAGTGCCGCAGCACATTGGTGAGTGCCTCCTGCAGAATCCGGTACCCCTCCCGGGTGACCGGCCCCGGCAGGTTCTCCAGCGGACCGGTCAGCCGGGCGTCCACCGCGGCCCCGGAGGCCCGGGCCGACTCCAGCAGCCGCTCCGCCTTCACCAGGGTCGGCCGCTGGGAGGGCGGCTGTGCGGACTCCCGCAGGACCAGCAGGACACGTTCCAGGTCCTCCAGTGCGGCGCGTCCGGTCTCTTCGATGGCGATCAGCGCCCGATCGGTGAAGTCGGGATCGGCCGCCGCCCGCGCCGCCCCCGCCTGCACGACTGCCACCGTCAGCGCGTGTCCGATGGAATCGTGAAGCTCCCGTGCGATCCGTGCCCGCTCCAGCAGTTGCTCGGTACGGGCCTCCAACACGGTGAGCCTCTCGGCCGCGGAGGGCCCCAGCAGCCGCCGGGCGATCGTGGTGATCGCGTTGCCGAGCAGGACCACGACAACGATCAGGACGACCAACGGAACCGGTGCGAGCAGAGCCGCTGCCCAGCGGGGCGGGGTGAAGAGCGCCGCTGGATCATCGGTCAGTGGGTGCCCGACCGCGATCGCGATCAGCTCCAGGGCCGTCACCGGCAGCCACACGGTCGCGAACATCGCCATGCCCGCGACGACCAGCCGTATCTCCAGCCACAGCAACGTCCGCCACCGGTCGCCCCAGCGCGCCGACCGCGTAGCGGTGATGCTCCGGCCGCCGGAGCCGTCATCGTCCGGGGTCAGCAGGAACTGCGCCTGAAGGACTTCGGACAGCCGTACCCAGGGCAGGAACGCGAACGGTATGACGATCAGTAACGGTGCCCACGGCCAGGAGGGCTTCACGAACATCCAGACGGCCGGCAGAAGCAGGGGGACGCACAGGTGCAACCAGCGCGAGTACGTCACTGGTCGGAACGGGGCGCGGAGCAGTCGGTACATGCCTTCATCGTGACAGTGCCCTGGTCACGAGCGTCTCCCCCACGTGGGGGAGACGCCACCCCCGTACGGGGGAGGTAGGAGGAGGGCCGGGCGGCGAATCTGGGGTCATGAACCGCATCGAGATCCGCGAACTGACCAAGGACTACGGCACCGATCGTGTCGTGGACCACCTCACCTTCGATGTCCTGCCCGGCCGGGTGACCGGTTTCCTGGGGCCCAACGGCGCGGGAAAGTCCACGACCATGCGGCTGCTGCTGGGTCTCGACCGCCCCACCTCAGGCACAGCCACCATCGGTGGACGCCGTTTCACCGAGTTCCAGGACCCGCTCCGGGAAGTGGGAGCCCTGCTCGACCCCCAGGCGGCTCACAGCGGGCGCACGGCCCGGGACCATCTCCTCGCGCTCGCCGTCAGCAACAGCATTCCGGCGGCCCGGGTGGAAACGGTCCTGGAGCAGGCCGGCCTCGCCTCGGTGGCCCGGCGGCGGATCGCAACCTTCTCCCTGGGGATGCGCCAGCGCCTGGGCATGGCCGCGGCGCTGCTGGGCGACCCAGGGGTGCTCCTCCTGGACGAGCCGACCAACGGTCTCGATCCCGAGGGCATCATCTGGATACGTGAGCTGATGCGCGGTCTCGCCGCAGAAGGGCGCACCGTCCTCGTCTCCAGCCACCTGATGGCCGAGAACGCCTCGTTCGTCGACCATCTGGTGGTACTCGGCCAGGGCCGGCTGCTCGCCGACACCTCGATGACGGAGTTCATCGACGCCCGCAGTGCCCCGAGAGCGCGGTTGCGGACATCCGATCCGGAATGTCTGAGAGCTGTCCTCGACAGGGAGGGGTTCCGCCTGGTCGCAGCCGAAGAAGGGCGTTGGACCGTCGACGGCATACCGGCCGCGGCGATCGGAACCCTTGCCGCACGCGAGGGCATCCCGATGCTCGAACTGTCCGACGACCGGGTCTCGCTGGAACAGGCGTACCTCGACCTCACCGCCGAGCGCTCCCCGTTCTCGTCCGTGGCCTGACCGCGCCCCGTCTTCCTCCGCTCTTTGCCCGACTCCGACTCCTGTACCTGCCACCCGGCCCGAATGGAGACCCCTCATGACCACCGGAGCCCTGCCCACCGGAGCCCTGCCCACCGTCCCCGTCCTGCACTCGGAATGGATCAAGATACGGTCCAACCGGTCGTTGCTCGGCTCGCTCGTCGCCGTCTTCGTCGTCACCGTGGGCACGACCGTGCTCACCGCCGCCACGATCGGCGCGGCGACGGAGGGTGCGATGGGTGAGGACCCGCTGCTCACCGCCTTCTACGGAGTCAACTTCGGCCAGATAGCGGCCATCGCCTTCGGCGCCACCGCCTTGGCCGGGGAGTTCCGTGACGGAGCGTTGCGGGTGTCGCTCACCGCTGTCCCGAACCGCACCCGGTTCTACCTCTCGAAGGTCGCTGTGGTGGCCGGACTTTCCTTCCTCGTCGGGCAGGTCACGGGTCTCGTCACCTTCGTGGCAGGGCAGGCGTTCATGGGCGAGCACGCCCTCGGCCTGGGCGACCGGGGCTCGCTGAGGGCGGTCTTCGGCAGCGGCGTCCATCTGATGCTGATCGCACTGCTCGCGGCCGGTCTGACCGCGGTGGTACGCAGCGGCACCCTGGTGATGAGCCTGCTCATCCCCTTCATCCTGATCGTGCCTTTCGTGGTCGGTCAGGTCGTCGGAGGCGCCGGGCAGTTCCTGCCCGACCGGGCGGGACAGATGGTGATGCGCCTGGAGGCGCAGGGGGCCCTGGGCCCCTGGACCGGGCTGGGGGTGGCCGCACTGTGGTCACTCGCGGCACTGATCGCAGGCTGGTTCGCGATGCGCCGCCGGGCCGCGTGACAGCAGCGGACCGCAGAGGTGGACAATCGTAGGGGGAGAGGATGTCTGGATCGATCGTGCCGCACCGCACACGCAGACCGCCCGTGACCACGTCCGGGAGGAGGCGGTCACGGGCGGCGTCGGCCCCTCAGGGGTCAGAGAATGGAACCCGGCGCGTACCCGGCGGCCTCCGGGTGCTGCTTGGCGATGGCCTCGATGCGGGAGACCACCGCCGCGACCTGGTCACCCGCCGCACCGGTGAAGGACAGCTTGTCGGCCATCAGGGCGTCGAGCTGGGCCCGGTCCAGCGGCATCCGCTCGTCGGCGGCCAGCTTCTCCAACAGCTCGTTGCGCTCGGCGCCCTGCTCGCGCATGGCGAGCGCGGAAGCCACCGCGTGCTCCTTGATGACCTCGTGGGCGGCCTCGCGGCCCACTCCGGCCCGTACCGCGCCCATCAGGACCTTGGTGGTCGCGAGGAAGGGGAGGTAGCGGTCCAGCTCACGGGCCACGACGGCAGGGAAGGCGCCGAACTCGTCGAGAACCGTCAGGAAGGTCTCCAGCAGGCCGTCGAAGGCGAAGAAGGCGTCCGGCAGGGCCACCCGGCGGACCACGGAACAGGAGACGTCGCCCTCGTTCCACTGGTCACCGGCCAGCTCGCCGGTCATCGAGGCGTAGCCGCGCAGGATGACCATCAGGCCGTTCACACGCTCGCAGGAGCGGGTGTTCATCTTGTGCGGCATCGCGGACGAGCCGACCTGGCCCGGCTTGAAGCCCTCGGTGACCAGCTCGTGGCCGGCCATCAGCCGGATCGTCTTGGCGATCGACGACGGGGCGGCGGCCAGCTGCACCAGGGCGGTGACCACGTCGTAGTCGAGCGAGCGCGGGTAGACCTGGCCGACCGAGGTGAAAGCCTGGGCGAAGCCGAGGTGGGTGGCGATGCGCTGCTCCAGGTCGGCGAGCTTGGCGGCATCGCCGCCCAGCAGGTCGAGCATGTCCTGGGCGGTGCCGACCGGGCCCTTGATCCCGCGCAGCGGATAGCGGCCCAGCAGGTCCTCCAGGCGGGCGTAGGCGACCAGCAGCTCGTCGGCCGCGGTGGCGAAACGCTTGCCCAGGGTGGTCGCCTGCGCGGCCACGTTGTGGGAACGGCCGGCCATGACCAGCTCGGCGTGCTCACCGGCCAGCGTGCCGAGCCGGGCGAGGACGGCGACGGTCCGGTCCCGGGCCAGCTCCAGCGAGAGCCGGATCTGGAGCTGCTCGACGTTCTCGGTCAGGTCGCGGGAGGTCATGCCCTTGTGGACGTGCTCGTGACCGGCGAGGGCGTTGAACTCCTCGATCCGGGCCTTCACGTCGTGCCGGGTGACCTTCTCGCGTTCGGCGATGGAGGCGAGGTCCACCGTCTCCAGGACGCGCTCGTAGTCGGCGAGGGCCGCGTCCGGGACCTCGATACCGAGGTCCTTCTGGGCGCGCAGCACGGCGAGCCACAGCCGCCGCTCCAGCGTCACCTTGTACTCGGGGGACCACAGGACGGCGAGCTCCGCGGAGGCGTAGCGGCCGGCCAGGACATTGGGGATGCGGGGCTTGGCTGTCACGTGGAGGGATTCTACTTGGGCCGCCGCTGTGCGTTTGCGCAGGTAGGTGACCCGCCTCCGATTGTGGGTTGCTACGAGGCGAGGCGGAGTGAGCCGGACGGTCCGTTCTGCGGCCTACGGAAGGCGCTCGTCCGCCGGGTTCCGGTACGGCAGCAGCTCCGGGCGCTTGGCCGGGCGGCCGTCCCCGGAGGAGCGGCCCGTCAGGCGGCGGCCCACCCAGGGGAGCAGATGCTGCCCGGCGAAGCTCAGGTCCTGGCTCCGGCGCACCCTCCAGCCCGGAGGCACCGCGGCCGGGAGCCCGCCGCGCCAGTCCTCCTCGGCGGGCAGGCCCAGCACCTGCCAGACGGCCTCCGCCACCCTGCGGTGACCCTCGGCCGTCAGGTGCAGCCGGTCGGCGTCCCACATCCGGGGATCGCCCAGGACGGGAGCCCCGTACAGGTCCACCACCAAGGCTCCGTGCCGGGCGGCGAGCTCCTCGACGATGGCGAAGAGTTCCTCCATGCGGGGCCGGAAGCGTTCCATCACCGGCCCGTCGCGCCCCGGCGAGCGCATCAGGACGAGGCGCCCGCAGGAGGGGGCCAGCAGGCCCACCGCCCGCTCCAGGTGTCCGCGCACCCGGCCCATGTCCACCTTGGGCCGCAAGGCGTCGTTCAGCCCGCCCACCAGGGTCACCACATCGGCGCCCATCGAGGCCGCGGCAGGGGCCTGCTCCTCGGCGATCTGCCCGATCAGCTTGCCGCGCACCGCGAGGTTCGCGTACCGGAAACCGGGCTCGCGCGCCGCCAGGCGGGCCGCCAGCAGATCGGCCCAGCCCCGGTAGGAGCCGTCCGGGAGCAGGTCGGACATGCCCTCGGTGAAGGAGTCACCGACCGCGACAAAACTGGTGTAAGACACATTCATCTCCATGGCGGAGCGATGCTACCGCGCGGTACTCCGGCCCCGCAGGGCCGGAGTACCGCACACCGGGGACGGCCCTCAGGCCGAAGCCGGCCTGCTGAACAGCTCGCGCAGCACGTCCTCCATGGTCACCAGCCCCGTCATGGCGCCGTCCGCCCCGAGCACCGCCGCCAGATGGGTACGGCTGCGCCGCATCGCGGTCAGCACGTCGTCCAGCGGCGTGTCCGCCCTCACCTGGGCGATCGGCCGCAGCGCCGACACCGGGAAGGGCTCGTTCCGCTCCGTCGCGTCCGCGTCCAGGGCGTCCTTGACGTGCAGGTAGCCCAGAATCCTGCGCTGCGCGTCCGTCACGGGGAAGCGGGAGTACCCGGACTCCGCAGAGAGCCGCTCCAGCCCGGCCGGAGTGATGCCCTCCCGGGCCGGAACCACCCGGTCCGCGGACAGCACCACATCGGTGACGGGCCTGCGGCCCAGCTCCAGGGCGTCGTGCAACCGCTCCCTGGCCCGCTTGTCGATGAGCCCCGCGTCACTGGAGTCCTTGACCATCCGGGCCAGCTCGTCGTCCGAGAAGGTCGCCGCGACCTCGTCCTTCACCTCCACCCGCATCAGCCGCAGCAGGGTGTTGGCGAAGGCGTTGATCGCGAAGATCACCGGCCTCAGCGCCCGGGTCAGGGTCACCAGCGGCGGACCCAGCAGCAGCGCGGTGCGCACCGGCTCCGACAGCGCCACGTTCTTCGGCAGCATCTCGCCGAAGAGCATGTGCAGGTACGTGGCCAGCGCCAGCGCCACCACGAAGGAGATCGCGTGCGTCAGCCCCACCGGTACCCCGAGGAGGTCGAACAACGGGGTCAGCAGGTGCTCGATGGCCGGTTCGGCCACCACACCCAGCACCAGGGTGCACAGCGTGATGCCCAGCTGGGCCGCCGCCATCATGGCCGACACGTGCTCCAGGCCCCACAGGACGGCACGGGCCCGCCGGTCGCCCTGTTCGGCATACGGCTCGATCTGGCTGCGCCGGACCGAGATCAGCGCGAACTCCGCGCCGACGAAGAAGGCGTTGACGACCAGGGTCGCCAGACCGATCAGAAGCTGGATCGCGGTCATCGGACGTCCTCCGTGTCACGGCCTGCGGCCGGCGGGTCCGGCACGTGCAGCAACACCCGCGCGGCCCGGCGCCCACTGGCGTCCACCACGTCCAGCTGCCAGCCGCCGAGTTCCAGACTGTCGCCGACGGCCGGGATACGGCCCAGCTCGGTCGCTATCAGACCGGCCAGGGTCTCGTACGGACCCTCCGGCACGCGCAGCCCGATCCGCTGGAGCTGGTCGGTGCGCGCGGCGCCGTCGGCGGAGTAGAGCGGGCGCCCGGAGGCGTCCGTGCCGGCCGGGGCCAGGTCCGGGGTCTCGTGCGGGTCGTGCTCGTCACGGACCTCGCCGACGACCTCCTCGACGATGTCCTCCAGCGTGGCCACACCGGCCGTGCCGCCGTACTCGTCGATGACCACGGCCATCGTCTGCCGGCCGGACAACCGGTCCAGCAGCCGGTCCACGGTCAGCGACTCCGGTACGAGGAGCGGCTCGCGCAGCAGCTGCGACACCGGATGGCGGTACCGCTCCTCGGCGGGCAGCGCCAGCACGTCCTTGATGTGGACGGTGCCGACGACGGTGTCGAGGCTGCCGCGGTAGACCGGGAAGCGGGAGAGACCGGTGGCCAGGGTCGCGTTCGCCACGTCCTCGGCGGTGGTCTGCACGTCGAGGGCGGTCACCTGGACGCGCGGGGTCATCACGTTCTCCGCGGTCAGGTCGGCCAGGTTCAAGGTCCGCACGAACAGCTCGGCGGTGTCCTTCTCCAGCGCTCCCGCCTTCGCGGAGTGCCGGGCCAGCGCCACCAGCTCCTGCGGGGTGCGGGCGGAGGCCAGCTCCTCGGCCGGTTCCATGCCGAACCTGCGGACCATGTGGTTCGCGGTGGTGTTCAGATGGCCGATCAGGGGCTTGAAGGCACGGCTGAAGACCCGCTGCATGGTGGCCACGCGCTTGGCGACCGTCAGCGGGGAGGAGATCGCCCAGTTCTTGGGCACCAGCTCGCCGACGACCATCAGGACGACGGTCGACAGGAAGGTGCCGAGGACCAGGGCGGTGGAGGAGGCCGCCCCGGCGGGCAGCCCCATGGCCTCGAACGGGCCCTTCAGCAGGGCGGAGATCGAGGGCTTGGAGATCATGCCGATGACCAGGCCGGTCACGGTGATGCCGAGCTGGGCGCCGGAGAGCTGGAAGGTGAGGCTGCGGACGGCGGTCAGGGCACTGTCGGCCCCGCGCTCGCCGCGCTCCACGGCTCGTTCGAGCTCGCCGCGCTCGATGGTGGTGAGTGAGAACTCGGCCGCGACGAAGACTCCGCAGGCAAGACAGAGCAGCAGCGCCAGGACGAGCAGGAGCACTTCGGTCATCGGCCGTTCACCTCCGTCCCATGATCGGCCAGGAGGAGGGGTATCGCGCGATGTCGGGTACTGGGAGGCTCGCCCATGGGCGGACGCTCACACCTTTCACTGAGAGGAAAACGGGTCCCCACATCGTAAAGGACGGGCAAACCGGACGGAT
Organism: Streptomyces sp. NPDC051567; assembly: GCF_044454165.1. Classification (NCBI taxonomy): domain Bacteria; kingdom Bacillati; phylum Actinomycetota; class Actinomycetes; order Kitasatosporales; family Streptomycetaceae; genus Streptomyces; species Streptomyces sp. NPDC051567. Next base: position 143,309 of record NZ_JBITDK010000010.1, read on the forward strand.
CATTCATGTGACGGATCTGGCTCCGGACGACAGGACCGAGAGGACCGAGAGGACCGAGAGGACCGACAGGTACGGGGAATGCCCGCCCCGCCCCGCCCCGCCCCGGTACCAACACCGGCACCGGCAGGACGTCGCCGTGCCGGGGCCCCGCCGGACCACAGGCGGAAGTCGGTGGCGTACGGCCCGGACCGCGTGCTTGGCTGCCGATCATGAACCTGATCCGGATACGGACCGCCGTCCCGGCCGACGCGGAGAACGTGCTCGGCTTCTGGAAGGAAGCCGCGGAGGGCACGTCCGTCACGGACGACGTGGACGGTGTGTCCCGGCTCATCGGCCGTGATCCCGACGCCCTGATCCTCGCGGAGTCCGACGGACTCCTCGTGGGCTCCGTGATCGCCGGTCACGACGGCTGGCGCTGCGCCCTGTACCGGCTGGCCGTCCTGCCCTCCCACCGGCGGCAGGGGATCGCCACCGCGCTGCTGGAGGCGGTCGAACGGCGCTTCGCGGAGCTGGGCGGCCGGCGTGCCGACGCGATGGTGCTGGAGACGAACGAACGGGCGCACCGGGTGTGGGCCGAGGCCGGTTACCACCGCCAGGACCAGTGGCGGCGCTGGGTGAAGCCCCTCGGACAGGCCTGACGGGCCGGGCTGCCGGCTCTTCGGTGTCCCGGCTCCTCGGCGTCCCGGCCCGTCCGGCGGGCGCGGACGAGAGGGCCGGAGCCGGGGCCCGCCCGTTCACCCGGCGGAGCGGCGGGCCGCTCCGATCACGCAGTACGAGGTGGGCAGCGCCGGGCCGCGTTCGGGCAGCCGGAAGCTGCGCTGCGAGACGATCCGGAAACCGGCGGCCTCGATCGAGGCCAGCGGGTCGCGGGAGGTGTGGCAGCCGCCGAAGAGGCGGGGCCACACGGTCCGGTCCAGGGCCCGCTGCACGGCCGCCATCCCGGGGCCGGGCGCGAGGCCGTGCTCAAGGAAACGCAGCTCGGCGTCGGGCCGCAGCACCCGGTGCAGCTCGGCGAGGGAGCGGGGCAGGTCCCGTACGGTGCACAGCACCAGGGAGGTGACGGCGACGTCGAACGCCTCGCTCTTGACCGGAAGGGCCTCCGCGGCGGCCGGTACGAGGTCCACGGGAACCTCGGCGCGCTGGGCTGCGGCGTAGGCGAGGCGGCGCAGGACCTGCTCCGGTTCGACGGCGACCACCTCGCAGACGGCCCGGGGGTAGTGGGCGAAGTTCATGCCGTTGCCGGCGCCGATCTCGATGACCCGGCCGGAGACCCCGTGCAGCAGCTCACGGCGGAGGGGGGCGAGGCCGGCGCGGGTCTCGGCGGTGGTGCTCGCGCGGGCGTAGAACCGGGCGAAGAGGGGATGGTGGACGGGGTCGCGGGGCGACGTCTGATGCGGGGGGTGAAGGCGGCGCAGGGGCATGGCGGACCTCCGGGGGCGGATGTACCCGTACCTCCAGGGTGCCCCTCGCCGCACGGCCTCATCCACGGGTGCACCGCGCGGGCGCACTCCGCCCGGCCCCGCCCCCGACGCGCCCCGGCCCGGCCCGCCTCCGCCCGGCCCGCCCCCCCGACGCGTCCCCGCCCCGCCCCGGGTGCGTCAGGCGGGCCAGGCGGAGAGGAAGGACCGGGCCGACCAGGTGCCCGACAGGGGCGGGGCCAGCCAGGAAGGGGCCGCGGCGCGGAAGTCCGCCGGGGACAAGGTCCCCGCCCCCGCCGGGACCGCGCCCAGCAGCGGGAGGCCCGAGACCTCCGGGAGGTCGGCCAGGTTGCAGCGGGAGGCCAGGTCCGGGTCGGACGGCCAGCTCCCCACCACGACACCCAGCCCGGCCAGCCCCCGGGCCCGCAGGGCCTCCGCCGTCAGCGCGGTGGAGTTGAGGGTGCCGAGACCCGCCGGGGCCACCAGCAGGACCGGGGCCCCGAGCAGCCGGGCCGCGTCCGCGAGGGTGTGGCCGGCCTCGTCGAAGCGGACCAGCAGCCCGCCCGCGCCCTCCACCAGGACCAGGTCGTGCCCGGCGGCGAGCCGGGTGGCCGCCTCCGCGATCCCGGCCGGCGCCACGGTGGCCAGACCGGCCCGGCGGGCCGCCGTGTCCGGGGCCAGCGGCTCCGGGTAGCGGACCAGCTCCACCGCCGTCACCGCCCGCCCGGCCAGCCGCCGCACCTCGGCGGCGTCCCCGGGCTCCCCCGGGCCCACACCCGTCTGGGCGGGTTTGAGCACCGCCACCGAGCGGCCCGCGGCCGACGCGGCTGCCGCGATCGCCGCCGTGACCACCGTCTTGCCGATCTCCGTGCCCGTGCCGGACACCATCAGGACCGTCATCGCACGCCCCGGCTCTCCCGCGCCGCCGCGCACACCGCGCGGCAGATGCGGGCGATGTCCGCGTCGTCCGCGACGAACGGCGGCATCGTGTAGATCAGGTCCCGGAACGGCCGCAGCCACACGCCCTCGCGGACCGCCGCCCGGGTGGCCGCCGCCACGTCGACCTCGTGGTCGAGCTGGACCACCCCGATCGCGCCCAGGACACGGACGTCCCGGACCCCGGGGAGGGCCGCCGCCGGTGCCAGGCCCGCACGCAGCCCCGCCTCGATCCGGGCGACCTCGCGCTCCCAGTCCTGGCCGAGCAGCAGCTCGACCGAGGCCAGCGCCACGGCCGTGGCGAGCGGGTTGCCCATGAAGGTCGGCCCGTGCGCGAGCACCGGCACCTCGCCCCGGGAGATCCCCCCGGCCACCCGCCCGGTGCACAAGGTCGCCGCGAGCGTGAGGTAACCGCCGGTCAGCGCCTTGCCCAGGCACATCACGTCCGGGGTGATCCCGGCGTGGTCCGCCGCGAAGAGGGCGCCCGTCCGGCCGAAACCCGTCGCGATCTCGTCCAGGACCAGGAGGACCCCGTACTCGTCGCACAGGTCGCGCAGCACCCGCAGGTGGCCCGGGTGGTGGAAGCGCATGCCGCCCGCGCCCTGGACCACCGGCTCCACGATCACCGCGGCCAGCTCGTCCGCGTGCGCGGCGACCAGGGCGCGCAGGTGGTCCGCGTACGCCGGGTCCACGGGCGTGTCGAAGCCGCCGGGCGGGGCGTCCGCGAAGACCTGGCGCGGCAGCACCCCCGACCACAGCTCGTGCATGCCGCCCTCGGGGTCGCAGACGGCCATGGGCTGCCAGGTGTCGCCGTGATAGCCGCCGCGCCAGGTCAGCAGCCGGGTCTTGCCCGGCCGCCCGACCGAACGCCAGTACTGGAGGCACATCTTGACCGCGACCTCGACGGAGACCGAGCCCGAGTCGCAGAGGAAGACGTGTTCCAGACCGGCCGGGGTGATCTCGACGAGCTTCGCGGCCAGCCGGACGGCGGGTTCGTGGGTGAGCCCGCCGAACATCACGTGGGACATCCGGCCGAGCTGCGCGGTGGCCGCCTCGTTCAGCACCGGGTGGTTGTAGCCGTGGATCGCCGACCACCAGGAGGACATGCCGTCCACCAGTTCGATTTGCCCCTGGGCGGGGGCGGCCAGCCGCAGCCGCACCCCCGAGGCGGAGGCGACGACCAGCGGCTCCTGACGTCCGGGCATCGGACCGTACGGGTGCCAGACGTGCTGCCGGTCCAGCGCCAGCAGCTCCGCCGCGGTCAGTCGCTCCGCGGCGGCCGGAGGCGGCCCGGCCGGCCGGAGCCGGACCGGCGGCGGCGGTTCGAGCGTGTGGAGCTGATCAGGCATTGGGAGCGAGATCCGTCCCCGCGCCACGGCGGCGCACGGCCACCAGGCCGGGCCGTACCTCGCCCGCGCCCGCCTGCGCGGGAACGGCTCCGGGAACGGCTCCGGGGACGGCTCCGGGCGCGGCGGCCCCGGCCTGCGGGGCGTGCCCCGCGCACCCGCCGCACGCCGAGCCGCACCCGGCCTCCGCACCGGCGGACCCGCACATCCCGCCCGCGCGCCCGGCCGCGGCGGCGACGGCCGAGGCCGCCACGTCGGAACGGTGCGCGGGAAGGGTCGACGTACCGGCACCCTCCACCTCGAAACCGGCATCCGCGATCATGTCGAGGTCGGCCTGCCCGGCCTGGCCCTCACTGGTCAGGTAGTCGCCCAGGAAGATGGAGTTGACCAGGTGCAGGGCGAGCGGCTGCAACGTGCGCAGATGGACCTCGCGCCCGCCCGCGAGCCGGACCTCGACGTCCGGGCAGACGAAGCGCACCATCGCGAGGACGCGCAGCGCCCGCTGCGGCGTGAGGTTCCACTCCTTGGCGAGCGGGGTGCCCTCGAAGGGGATCAGGAAGTTGACCGGCACCGAGTCCGGGTCCAGCTCGCGCAGCGAGTAGACGACGTCGACCAGGTCCTCGTCGCTCTCGCCCATGCCCGCGATCAGACCGGAACAGGCGGACAGGCCGGCGGCGTGCGCCTTCCGCACCGTGTCCACCCGGTCCGCGTACGTGTGGGTCCTGGTGATCTGACCGTACGTCGCCTCGGAGGTGTTGAGGTTGTGGTTGTAGGCATCGGCCCCGGCGTCCTTGAGACGCTCCGCCTGGCCGTCCGAGAGCAGGCCCAGGCACGCGCAGACCTCGACGCCCTCGTTCTGCTCCTTGATCGCCGCGATCGTCTTCCCGACCCGCTCCACGTCCCGGTCGGTCGGCCCGCGACCGCTCGCCACCAGGCAGACCCGCTTGGCGCCGCCCGCGACCCCGGCCGCCGCGGCCTGGGACGCCTCTTGCGGCTTCAGCCAGGTGTACTTGAGGATCTCGGCCTTCGAGCCCAGCCGCTGCGAGCAGTACGAGCAGTCCTCCGGGCACAGGCCCGACTTCAGGTTGACCAGGTAGTTCAACTTGACCCGGCGCCCGAACCACTGGCGCCGCACCTTGCCGGCCGCGGCCACCACGTCGAGCAGTTCGTCGTCGGAGGTCGCCAGTACGGCGAGCGCCTCTTCGCGGCTCGGCAGCTCGCGCCGCAGCCCCTTTTCCACCAGCGTGTTCAGCAGGTCCATGGGCCCGATCCTGGACCACACGACCGTCCCCGGCCAAGGAGAGATCGCACAACATGACGGGACGGCAGTGTGTGTATCGCCACACCTGGCGCTCAAGGCACGGCGGTTAGGGTCGGGCAGGTCTGTGGACTGCCGACAGAAGATCGAGGACCCGACGATGCCTGAGCACCCCCCCGAGCCCGTGGCCGCCTTCGCCTGGATCGAGGAGGCGCAGAACGCCCGTGAACAGGCCGGACTCGTCCGGACCCTGCGCCCCCGGGCGGCCTCCTCACCGCTCCTGGAGCTCGCGAGCAACGACTACCTCGGTCTGTCCCGACACCCCGAGACCGTCCGGGGTGCCCAGGAGGCGGCCGGGCGGTGGGGTGCCGGAGCCACCGGTTCCCGTCTGGTCACGGGCTCGACCGAGCTTCATGCGGAACTGGAGCGGGAACTGGCCTCCTTCTGCGGTTTCGAGGCCGCGCTGGTGCTCTCGTCCGGGTACGCGGCCAACCTCGCCGCCGTCACCGCGCTCAGCGACCGGGGCACGCTGGTCGTCTCCGACGCCGGGAACCACGCCTCGATCGTCGACGGCTGCCGCCTCTCGCGCGCCGCCACCGCCGTGATCCCGCACTCCGACCCGGACGCCGCGCACAAGACGCTCGCCGCCCACCGGGGACGGGCGCTGCTGGTCAGCGACTCGGTCTTCTCCGTGGACGGGGACGCCGCCCCGCTCGCCGGATACGCCGCCGCCTGCCGGGACGCGGGCGCGGCCCTGGTCGTCGACGACGCCCACGGGCTCGGCGTCCTGGGCGAGGGCGGCCGGGGCGCGGCGCACGCCGCCGGGCTCGCGGGCGCGCCCGACGTGGTCGCCACCCTGACCCTCTCCAAGTCCCTGGGCAGCCAGGGCGGCGCGGTGCTCGGCCCGGCCCGGGTGATCCGGCACCTGGTCAACACCGCCCGGACCTTCATCTTCGACACCGGGCTCGCCCCGGCCGCCACCGGCGCCGCGCTGGCGAGCCTGCGGCTGCTCCAGCGGGAACCGGAACGGGCCGGCCACGCCCGGGAGGTGGCCGGCCGGCTGTACGGGCAGCTCACCGCGTCGGGCCTGACCGCGGCCCGGCCGGACGCGGCCGTGGTCTCGGTACGGGCCCCCTCGGCGGCGGCGGCCCTGCGCTGGGCCGCCGACTGCCGCGAGGCGGGCCTGTCCGTGGGGTGCTTCCGGCCGCCGTCGGTGCCGGACGGCATATCCCGGCTGCGGCTGACGGCCCGCGCCGATCTCACGGGGGAGGAGATCGGCCGGGCCGTGGCGACGATCCTGTCCACCGCCCCGGCCGGAGCCACCGACCGGTAGGCCCGGCCGCCCCGGGCCCGCCGCCTGCCCGGCCCGGCTACCGGAGCGGTTCCGTCCGGAGGCGGGCGAGGAAACCGTCCCAGGCGGGCGCGGCGAGGAGCACGGCCGGGCCGTCCGCCCGCTTGGAGTCGCGGACGGCCAGGAGGCCGCCGCCGAGGACGGCCGCCTCCACACAGTTGTTCATCCCGGTGCTGCGGCTGCTCCGCCGCCACCGCGTACCGTCCGGCAGCCCGCTCGCGGACGGGACCGACGGCGGGGACGGAGGGACGGACGAGGGGGGTGTGGGCACGGGGGTGCCTCCTTCTTACGCGTCGTCAGCGAGTGAGCCGATGAGGTCCGACGAGTCCTGGGGCGGGAGGGCGTGCGCCTGGATGGTGCGGAACACGGCGCTGTACGCCTCGACGTCTTCCTTCCGCTCCAGGTGGAGGCTACTCGTCAGATGGTCGAGCACCACCACGTCCAGATCGGCGATGTCCGGAAAGGAGAAGATCACGAAAGGCCCGGTAAGGCCGGGATGTCCTCCTGCGCTGAACGGCAGCACCTGCAACCTCACCCGAGGCAGCCGCGCCACCTCCACCAGGTGCCGCAACTGCTCCGCCATCACCCCGGGTCCGCCGACCTCCCGCCGCAGCGCCGCCTCGTCCACCACTGCGCTCAGCTCCAGCGGCGGATCGGCCCGCAGCACCGCCTGCCGGGCCAGCCGCACGTCGACCAGCGCGTCCACCTGCGGTCCGGACGCCCCGCCCAGTGCGGACCTGGTCACGGCCCGCGCGTATCCGGCGGTCTGCAACAGGCCCGGCACCACCGACAGTTCGACGGTACGGGCCGACCGGGCGCCTGCCTCCAGGCTGATGAAGTCCCGGTACTCCCGCGGCAGCAGAACCCGGTAGTCGTGCCACCAGTGGCGGACCCGCCCGGCGTCGTCGCCGCCCGGTCCGGGCCCGGCGGCCGAGACGGCCAGGGCCTCCAGCAGCGCCCGGTGACGGGCGCTCACGACCTCCCCGTAGGCGTCGAGGAGGAGGCGGATGTCGTCCGGCCTGACACCGCTGCGCCCCGTCTCGATACGGCTGATTTTCGATTGGTGCCACCCCACGGCCCGGGCCGCCTCACCACTGGTGAGTCCGGACCGGTCGCGCAGCGCGCGCAGTTCCTCGCCGAGCTTGCGCCGGCGTACCGCGGGACCGTGCCGCACACCGCCTCCTTCCACCCGTACAGCTCCTCCCAGTCTGCTGTCCGCGCACACTCTCGCGCGGGACGGTTCACCGCTTTGGGCGACAGATATATGCATATCGTGGGGGAACGGCGGAAACATCGGGACGATGAGTGACACTCTGGCGTCCAGCACAGATCCGGGGCGGAACCGCCCCGGTGGGAAAGGGACCTGGGAAAGGGACCGTCGCCATGGCAGACCACCAGGAAGCATCCGTCACTCTGCCGAGCGAACCCGCCTCGGTCTCCACCGCACGCCGCTATGTCGCGGAGGTCCTGGGCGAATGGGGGCTGCCCGCCGGGGCCGACACCGCGGACCGGGTCCGGGTGATCGTCTCGGAGCTCGCCACCAACGCCGTGCAGCACACGCTCGGCCTGTCGCCCACCTTCACCGTCGCTGTCCGTCTGGAACGGGAGGAATGGCTGCGCGTCGGGGTGACCGACAGCCATCCGGCCCGGCCCAGGCGGCTCCCGGCCGCCGTCCAGCAGGACAGCGGCCGGGGGATGGTGATCGTCCGGTGGCTCGCCGTGGAGGCGGGCGGCCGGCTCTCCGTCAGCCCCACCGAAGACGGCGGCAAGACGGTGTGGATCGCCCTGCCCTGGACCGCCGGACCCCTGTCGGGGAGCGTCGCCCCCTTCTGCTGACCCCGGGCCCGGAAGCGGCCCGACGGCGGAACCGGGCGGGCAGGGCGGGCGGGTGGGACCAGTGGGGCCCAGGAGGTCGCTGGGACCCGGGCGGAACGGGACCGTCCGGGCAGCGGGCCGGGCCGGGCCGGGCCGGGCCGGGCGGAGGGCCGGGTCAGGCGGCGGCGCGCTCCGCCGCGCTGCGCTCGATGCACAGCTCGTTGCCCTCCGGGTCCGCGAGGACGACCCAGCCGGAACCGTCCTCCCGGCGCCGGTCGTCCACCAGCCGCGCCCCGAGGCCGGTCAGGCGCTCGACGGTCTCGTCCCGGGTACCGACGGGCGGCTGGATGTCGAGGTGGACCCGGTTCTTGACCGACTTGGCGTCCGGCACCCGGATGAAGAGCATTCCGGGGACGCCCGGCTGACCCGGCTCCAGCAGGATCTCCTCGTCGCCCTCCACATCGTCCGGGTGGATCGCGTAGCCGGTCACCTCGGCCCAGAACTCGGCCATCTTGTACGGGTCGAGCGCGTCGATCGTGATGTGGTGGATGGGGTTGAGAAACATGCCTCTCCTCGGTCGCGGTTCCGGGTGCGAAACCGTGCGGGGGAGGTCCGGCGGGACTTCTGGAGCGTGCCCTGGACCCGGTACCTCCTCGTAACGTGGGTTAACCCGGCGGAAAACCGCCGCGCCTAGCGTGGCGGCCACGCCTCCCTGTCAATGATCACCCATGGGCGGGTAAAGCACCGGTGATCCGGACGGAAAGCCTTGCCCTCGCCCGGGCAAGACCTGCTCGGCACGGATACCCGCAGGTCAACAAAGTGTTGAAGATGGCTGAGGTCGGTACGACGCAAAGTTGACCTTGTCCCGGAAGGTGGGGGAACCCTGTGCGACTGACACCGCACGAACAGGAAAAACTGCTCATTCACGTGGCCGCCGACGTGGCCGGGAAGCGAAGGGCCCGCGGGCTGCGGCTCAACCACCCCGAGGCGGTCGCCCTGATCGCCTCCCACATCCTCGAAGGGGCCCGCGACGGCCGGACCGTGGCCGAGCTGATGGCCTCCGGCCGTACCGTGCTCGGCCGCGAGGAGGTCATGGAGGGCATCCCCGAGATGATCCACGACGTCCAGGTCGAGGCGACCTTCCCGGACGGCACCAAGCTCGTCACCGTCCACGACCCCATCGTCCGGACGGGAGGCTCCCCGTGATTCCCGGCGAAATCATCCACGGGGCCGGGCCGGTCCTCCTCAACGAGGGACGTCCCGTCACCCGCCTCACCGTGCTCAACACCGCCGACCGGCCCGTCCAGGTCGGCTCCCACTACCACTTCGCCGAGGCCAACCCCGGCCTCGAATTCGACCGCGCCGCCGCCCACGGGCTACGGCTCGGCATCGCCGCCGGTACGGCCGTCCGCTTCGAACCGGGCATCCTGGCCGCGGTGGAACTCGTACCGCTGGGCGGCCTGCGGACCGTACCGGGGCTGCGCGGGGAGACCGGGGGGCCGCTCGATGGCTGAGCTGTCGCGCCAGGACTACTGCGGCCTCTTCGGGCCGACGGCCGGTGACCGCATCCGGCTCGCCGACACCGACCTCTTCGTGGAGATCGAACGGGACCTCAGCGGCGGCCCCGGCCGCTCCGGGGACGAGGCCGTCTTCGGCGGCGGCAAGGTCATCCGCGAGTCCATGGGCCAGGCCCGCACCACCCGCGCCGAGGGCGCCCCCGACACGGTGATCACCGGCGCCGTCGTCCTCGACCACTGGGGCGTCGTCAAGGCCGACCTCGGCATCCGCGACGGCCGGATCTGCGGCATCGGCAAGGCCGGCAACCCCGACACCATGGACGGGGTCGACCCCGCCCTGGTCATCGGGCCCGAGACCGAGATCATCGCGGGCAACGGGAAGATCCTCACGGCCGGAGCCGTCGACGCCCACGTCCACTTCATCTCCCCGACCGTCGTCGAAGAGGCCCTCGCCTGCGGTATCACCACCCTCGTCGGGGGCGGCACCGGCCCCGCCGAAGGCTCCAAGGCCACCACCGTCACCCCCGGACCCTGGCACCTGGCCCGGATGTTCGCCGCGCTGGAGGCGTACCCCGTCAACATCGGCCTGCTCGGCAAGGGCAACACCATGTCCCGCGAGGGCATGCACTCCCAACTGCGCGGCGGCGCCCTCGGCTTCAAGATCCACGAGGACTGGGGGGCCACCCCCGCCGTCATCGACGCCTGCCTGAAGGTCTGCGAGGAGACCGGCGCCCAGGTCGCCCTCCACACCGACACCCTCAACGAGGCCGGTTTCGTCGCCGACACCCTCGCGGCCATCGCCGGGCGCACCGTCCACGCCTACCACACCGAGGGCGCGGGCGGCGGGCACGCACCCGACATCATCACCGTGGTCCGCGAGCCCAACATCCTGCCCAGCTCCACCAACCCCACCCGGCCCCACACCGTCAACACCGTCGAGGAACACCTCGACATGCTGATGGTCTGCCACCACCTCAACCCGGCCGTCCCCGAGGACCTCGCCTTCGCCGAGTCCCGCATCCGGCCCTCGACCATCGCCGCCGAGGACGTCCTGCACGACCTCGGCGCGATCTCGATCATCTCCTCCGACGCGCAGGCCATGGGCCGGGTCGGCGAGGTGGTGCTGCGCACCTGGCAGACCGCCCACGTGATGAAACGGCGCCGCGGCTTCCTGCCCGGCGACGGCCCCGCGGACAACCACCGGGCCCGCCGCTACATCGCCAAGTACACGATCAACCCGGCCGTGGCCCAGGGCCTGGCCCGCGAGATCGGCTCGGTGGAGACCGGCAAACTCGCCGACCTCGTGCTGTGGGACCCGGCCTTCTTCGGGGTCAAGCCCGAACTGGTCGTCAAGGGCGGCCAGATCGCCTACGCGCAGATGGGCGACGCCAACGCCTCCGTCCCCACCCCGCAGCCGGTCCTGCCCCGCCCCATGTACGGCGGTCTCGGGCGCGCACCCGGCCTGAACTCGGTCAACTTCACCGCGCGGGCCGCACTCGACGACGCGCTGCCCGAACGGCTCGGCCTCGGCAAGGAGTTCGTGGCGATCGAGAACACCCGCAAGGTGACCAAGGCGGACATGCGCAACAACGACGCCGTGCCGAGGGTCGAGGTCGACGCCGACACCTTCACCGTCACCATCGACGGAGAGGTCGTGGAACCGGCGCCCGCGGCCGAACTCCCCATGGCCCAGCGCTACTTCCTCTTCTGATGCGGGGCCCCTCCCGATGAGCCGCGCCGCACTGCTCGTCCTCGCGGACGGCCGCTTCCCCGCCGGGGGCCACGCGCACTCCGGCGGGGCCGAGGCCGCCTGCAAGGCGGGCCGCATCCACGACGCCGCCACCCTGGAGGACTTCTGCCGGGGCCGGCTGCACACCTGCGGACTCGTCGCCGCCTCACTCGCCGCGGCCGCCGCCCTCGGACTCGACCCGGCGGAGCTCGACGCCGCCGCCGACGCCCGCACCCCGTCGCCCGCCCTGCGCACCGCGGCGCGGCGGCTGGGACGGCAACTGCTGCGGGCCGCCCGCGCGACCTGGCCCGCCGCCGAACTGGAGGCCCTGGCCGCCGCCTTCCCGCGCGGCGCCCACCAGCCCGTGGTGCTCGGCCTCACCGCCCGCGCGGCCGGGCTCGGCCCGGCGGACGCCGCGCACGTCGCCGCGTACGAGAGCGTCGGCGGCCCGGCCACCGCGACCGTGCGGCTGCTGGGCCTGGACCCCTTCGAGGCGAGCGGGGTCCTGGCCCGGCTCGCCCCCGAACTCGACGCCGTCGCCGCCCGCGCGGCGACGGCCGCCGAACGGGCCCGCGCCCACGGCACGGACACCCTGCCCGCCACCTCCTCACCACTGCTGGAGATCGCGGCGGAGGTCCACGCCGACTGGCCGGTACGCCTCTTCGCCTCCTGAACCGCATGGCTTGAACCGCACGGCTTGAACCGCCCTGCCGGAACCGTTCCTCCCGACCGCCCCGCCCCGCCCGGCCGTCCCTCCCACCCCGTCCCTCCCAAGGAGCACCCGTGCACCTCGACCACCCCGTGACCTACCCCCACCGGCACACCCACAGCGCCGGACCCCTCCGGGCCGACGGCACCCGCCGCGCCCTGCGCATCGGCCTCGGCGGACCCGTCGGCTCCGGCAAGACCGCCACCGTCGCCGCCCTCTGCCGCGCCCTGCGCGCCGAGTTCTCCATGGCCGTCGTCACCAACGACATCTACACCCGCGAGGACGCCGAGTTCCTGCTCCGCGAGGCCGTCCTGCCGCCCGAGCGGATCACCGCCGTGGAGACCGGAGCCTGCCCCCACACCGCCATCCGCGACGACATCTCCGCCAACCTGGAGGCCGTGGAGGAACTGGAGGAGACGGCCGGCCCGCTCGACCTGATCCTCGTCGAGTCCGGCGGCGACAACCTCACCGCCACCTTCTCCCGGGGCCTGGTCGACGCCCAGATCTTCATCATCGACGTGGCGGGCGGCGACGACATCCCGCGCAAGGGCGGCCCCGGCGTCACCACCGCCGACCTGCTCGTCGTCAACAAGACCGACCTCGCCCCCCACGTCGGCTCCGACCTCGGCCGGATGGCCCGCGACGCCGCCGAACAGCGCGGAACCCTGCCCGTCGCCTTCCAGTCGCTGCGCGGCCCCCAGGGCGTGACCCCGGTGGCCGCCTGGGTGCGCGAACGGCTCGCCGCCTGGCCCGTACGGTGACCGGCCCGCCCCCGGTCCCCCCGCCCGCGGCGGGGCTGCGCGCCACCGCCCGCGTCCACGCCGTCGCCGACGGACGCGGCTCCACCGCCCTGCCGCTGCTGGCCGGGGAGGGACCGCTCGCGCTGCGCCGCCTCCGGGGCCGGGGGGCCGCGGCGGGCGTGATGCTGGTCGGCGCGATGAGCGCCCCGCTGGGCGGCGACCACCTCACCGTCGAGGCCACCGCCGGGCCCGGGGCGGAACTCGACCTCGCCTCGGCCGCGGCCACCCTCGCCCTGCCCGGCCGCGGGGGCGAGCCCGCGCGGTACGACGTACGCCTGACCCTGGAGGACGGCGCGGCGGTGCGGTGGCTGCCGGAGCCGCTGGTCTCCGTGCGCGGCAGCGACCTGCGCGTGCGCACCCGGGCCGTGCTCGCCCCCACCGCGCGGCTGCTGCTGCGCGAGGAACAGGTGCTCGGCCGTGCCCGGGAGGCCCCCGGACTGCTGCGCAGCCGGCTCTCCGTCAGCCGCGGCGGCCGTCCGCTGCTCGACCAGGAACTGGCCTGCGGGCCGGGCGCCCCCGGCGGCTGGGACGGTCCGGCGGGGCTCGCGGGCCACCGGGCCGTCGGCCAGCTCCTGGTGGTGGACCCGGCCTTCGCCGCGGCCCCGCCCACCGCCGCCGTACTGGGGGAGTTCGCCGTGGCCACCCCGCTGGCCGGTCCGGCGGTCCTGGTGACGGCCCTGGCCCCGGACGCCCTGCGGCTGCGCGCCCTGCTCGACGCGGCCCGCCGTACGTACGGCTGGTGACCGCCCCCACGCCCGCCCCCGGACCGGCCCGGCACCGCTCAGCGGTACACGGCTTTCCGGTTATCGGGTTGGCAAAGAACGCGGAGCGCCTCTGTCGCGGGACACGGGTCAGCGGCGAGGATGCCTGCGCATGCCGACGATCCGAACCCGGCCGCCCACGGCGGCACCTGACGCAGGGGGAACGACCACGTGATACGCAACGCGGCACTGGGGAGCGCCGCCACCTTGATCACCGGCGCGCTGACGGCGGGCCTGCTGCTCGCGCCGTCCGCCTCGGCGGCCCCTTCCGGCCGTGACAACGGCGCCGCGGAGGCGGTGGGCGTCACGATCGCCGCCGCCCGCGCCGCCCGCGCCGGGATCGAGTGGAAGGACTGTCCCGCCGACTGGGGCCTGGAGAAGCCCATCCAGTGCGGCTGGGTCAAGGTCCCGCTCGACTACACCAAGCCGTTCGGCAGGACCATCGACCTCGCGGTCGACCGGATCGCCAGCACCGGCACCGAGGGCGAGCGCCAGGGCGCGCTCCTCTACAACCCCGGCGGCCCCGGCGGCTCCGGCATGCGCTTCCCGCGCCGGGTCGTCACCAAGAGCCCGCTGTGGGTCAACGCCTCCAGGGCGTACGACTTCGTGGGCTTCGACCCCCGAGGCGTCGGCCACTCCGCGCCGATCTCCTGCATCGACCCGCAGGAGTACGTCAAGGCCCCCAAGGCCGACCCGGTCCCGTCCGGCGAGGCCGACAAGCGCGCCCAGCGCAAGCCCGCCGCCGCGTACGCGGACGGCTGCGAGGAACGCAGCGGCGAGATGCTGCCGCACATGACCACGCCGAACACCGCCCGCGACCTGGACGTCATCCGGGCCGCCCTCGGCGAGAAGAAGCTGAACTACCTCGGCGTCTCCTACGGCACCTACCTCGGCGGGGTCTACGCGACCCTGTTCCCGGCCCATGTGCGCCGCATGATCGTCGACAGCGTGGTCGACCCGGACCAGGACAACATCTGGTACCAGGCCAACCTCAACCAGGACATCGCCTTCCAGACCCGCTGGCAGGACTGGCAGGACTGGGTCGCCAAGAACGACGGCGTCTTCCACATCGGCTCCACCCGCGCCGAGGTCGAGGCGAAGTACCAGGAACTGCGCGCCACCGCCAAGGCCGCCCCGATCGGCGGGGTCGTCGGCCCGGCCGAACTCGTCGGCTTCTTCCAGGGCGCCCCGTACTACGACTCCTCCTGGGTGCCGGTCGCCCGGACCTGGGCCGCGTACCTCGCCGGTGACACCCGGGCGCTCGTCGACGCCATCGCCCCCGACCTGTCGGACACGCGGGGCAACGCGACCGCTGAGAACGGCAACGCCGTCTACACCGCCGTCGAGTGCGCCGACGCCAAGTGGCCCACCAGCTGGGCGAGGTGGGACCGCGACAACACCGCGCTGCACCAGAAGTACCCCTTCCTGACCTGGTCCAACGCATGGATGAACCTGCCCTGCGCGACCTGGAGGTCCAAGCAGGGCGACCCGGTCGAGGTCCGCGGCGGGCGCGGTCTGCCGCCGGTGCTGATCGTCCAGTCCGAACGGGACGCGGCCACCCCGTACGCGGGCGCGGTCTCGCTCCACCGCCGCCTGCCCGGCTCGCGGCTGATCACCGAGCGGAACGCCGGCTCGCACGGTGTCACCGGCCTGCTGAACCCGTGCGTCAACACCCGGGTGGACGCCTACCTGCTGACCGGTGAGGTCGACGCCCGCAACGTGACGTGCGAACCGCACGCCACCCCGGTCCCGCCCGCCCCGGCCACGGCGAAGTCCTTGGCCGAGGCCCCCGCGGCCGGATTCCCGACGCCCGAGGAACTCCCGGCCTTCCGGTAGCCACGGGACCGGCGCGCCGGCCGGGCCGGTACGCCGGAAACCGGGACGCCGCGGGACGGGGCGTCATGACCGGCGGTGCCCCGCGCGGGGCGACGACCCGCACCGCGCGGGCCGCCGCGGGGGAGAGGGCTCAGCGCGTCGTGCGCCGGGCCCTCTTCCGCTCTTCCTCCTCGGCCCGGACCTCGGCCGCGTACCGGTCGACGTACTCCTGCCCGGAGAGACCGAGGACGGCGTACATGATCTCGTCGGTGACGGCCCGCAGGACGGCCCGCTCACCCTCCATCCCGGCATAGCGGGAGAAGTCCAGCGGCCGGCCGAAGCGGATGGTCACCCGCCGGATCTTCGGGAGCCGCTGACCGGGCGGCTGGATCTCGAAGGTCCCGACCATCGCGCACGGGACGACGGGCACCCCCGCGCCGAGCGCCATCGCGGCCACGCCCACCTTGCCCTTGTACAGCCGCCCGTCGTGCGAGCGGGTGCCCTCGGGGTAGATGCCCAGCAGCTCGCCCTTGGCCAGTACGCCCAGCCCCTCGCGCAGGGCGGCCTGTCCGGCGTCCTTGCCGGAGCGGTCCACGGGGATCTGCCCGGCGCTGCGGAAGAAGGCGGCCGTGAGCCGGCCCTTGATCCCGGGGCCGGTGAAGTACTCGGCCTTCGCGAGGAAGGTGATCCGCCGGCTCAGGATCGCGGGCATCAGGAAGTGGTCGGAGAAGGACAGGTGGTTGCCCGCGACGATCGCGGCGCCCTGTGCCGGAATGTTCTCCAGCCCCTCGATCCGCGGCCGGAACAGCAGCCGCAGCAGTGGCCCGAGCAGCACGTGCTTGAGCAGGTGGTAGAACACCAGGTCGCTCCCGTCGATGTCCTGTTCGTCTTCTTCGCCGCTGTCGTACGGACGGCGGGCGCCGCGGCGGACCCGGCCGCCGCACGGGAGGTCAGCCGCCGTCCGAGACGGCCAGGGTGGCGGTCAGCAGGACCAGCACCACCCAGCAGAACCAGAGCCAGCCGTTGCTCCCGAGCGCCACGGAGTACGCGGCGACGGCCACCAGGGCGGCGAAGGACGTGACGGCCATCACCTTGACAGATGCGGTCATACCCCATGGTGACGTGCGCGGGCGTCGCTCCGCTAGCGGCCACGCGCCTGGAGCGCGGCCAGATAGGCGTTGTACTCCGCCAGCTCCCGGTCGCCGTCCCGGTCCGCGGCCCGGTCGGAGCGTTTCGCCGCCCGCTGCTCGGAGTGGTACCACTGGTAGACCAGCGCGATCAGCACCAGCACCGAGGGGATCTCGCTGAAGGCCCACGCGATGCCGCCGCCCCACTGCTGGTCGAGCAGCGGATCGATGCCCAGGGAGGCGGGCGGGTCCATGTACGTCTTGATCATCGGCTCGCTCGCCATCATCAGGGCGATGCCGAAGAAGGCGTGGAAGGGCATGCCCGCGAACAGCTCCAGCATCCGCATCACGTAGCCGGGGCGGTGCGGGCCCGGGTCCACGCCCATGATCGGCCAGAAGAAGACGAGGCCGACGGTGAGGAAGTGCACCATCATCGCGACGTGCCCGGCCCGGCTCTCCATCAGGAAGTCGAAGATCGGGGTGAAGTAGAGGCCGTAGAGGCTGGCGATGAACAGCGGGATCGTGAAGGCCGGATGGGTGATCACCTTCATGTAGCGGCTGTGCAGCAGCATCAGCAGCAGTTCGCGCGGCCCCTTGTGCCCGCGCGCCGCGGGCGCCAGCGCGCGCAGCGCCAGGGTCACCGGCGCGCCCAGCAGCAGCAGGATCGGGGTGATCATGCTGATCACCATGTGCTGGACCATGTGCACGCTGAACATGACCATGCCGTAGTCGTTCAGCTTGGTGCACATCACCAGGATGATGGTCAGCACACCCGCGGTGAACGCGACGGTCCGGCCCACCGGCCAGGAGTCCCCGCGCCGGCGCAGCCGCAGCAGGCCCCACCCGTACAGGGCGAGGAGGGCCAGCGAGCCGAAGAGGAAGACGGCGTCGAAGGAGAACTCCAGACCGCGCCCGAGAGTGAACGGTGGCAGGTCCATGTTCATGCCCGTGCCGTGACCGCTGTGATCCATCTGTTCACTCCCTTGACTGTGGCGCCCCACCACAGTAATGCCGCCCCTGGACGGCCCTGCGCCCGGGGGCAGGAAGCGTCACAGAACGGTCTGAGCCTCCGCGTAACGCTCCTGCGGGACCGTCTTGAGCGTCTGCACCGCCTCGGCCAGCGGCACCATCACGATGTCGGTGCCGCGCAGCGCGGTCAGCATGCCGAACTCGCCCCGGTGCGCCGCCTCCACGGCGTGCCAGCCGAAGCGGGTGGCCAGGACGCGGTCGTACGCGGTGGGCGTGCCGCCGCGCTGGACGTGGCCGAGGATGACCGGGCGGGCCTCCTTGCCCAGGCGGCGCTCCAGCTCGACGGCGAGCAGGTTGCCGATGCCGGCGAACCGCTCGTGGCCGTACATGTCCGTACCGCCCTCCTCGAACTCCATCGAACCGGCCCGCGGCTTGGCGCCCTCGGCGACGACGACGATCGCGAACCGCTTGCCCGCGGAGAAGCGCTCGCCGACGATCGCCGTCAGCTCGTCGATGTCGAAGGGGCGCTCCGGCACCACGATGGCGTGCGCGCCGGCCGCCATGCCCGAGTGCAGGGCGATCCACCCGGTGTGGCGGCCCATGACCTCCACGACCATCACGCGCTGGTGCGACTCGGCGGTGGTCTTCAGCCGGTCCAGCGCCTCGGTGGCGACCCCGACGGCCGTGTCGAAGCCGAAGGTGACATCGGTGGAGGCGATGTCGTTGTCGATGGTCTTGGGGACGCCGACGATCGGCAGACCGCCCTGGGAGAGCAGGTGCGCGGCCTTGAGCGTGCCCTCGCCGCCGATCGGGATGACGGCGTCCAGCCCCAGGTCGGACATGTGGCCCAGCGCCCGCTCCACCCCGTCGCGCAGGTGCGCCGGCTGGACCCGGGAGGAGCCGAGGATCGTGCCGCCCCGGGCGAGGATGCCGCCGACCGCGTCGAGGTCGAGCTTGCGGTAGTCGCCCTCCAGCAGGCCCTTCCACCCGTCGAGGAAACCGATCACCTCGTCACCGTGGTCGACGACGGCACGGTGCACGACGGAGCGGATGACGGCGTTCAGGCCGGGGCAGTCGCCACCGGAAGTGAGCACACCTATGCGCATGGCAGGAAGGGACCTTTGCAACGTGGGGGCCGACGACCGGACCACGGCGTCCGGTTGGAACTACGGTCACCCTACAAGCGGAAGGCTGCCGGACCGAACCGTGCTCCACATGCTGGTCGCCCGCACCGCACACGCACGCCGGCCCGGATTCCCCCAGGGGAATCCGGGCCGGGCGGCGTGGCGCGCCGAAACCTACGCGGGCTGCGTGGCCGCCGAGATGCGCTCCGCGCGCAGCGCGTCGTACCACCGGTCGTCGAGCGGCGGCAGCGCGTTCACGTCGAGGGCCAGCTTCAGCAGCAGGTCCGCGATGAGGGGGTTGCGGGCCATCACGGGACCGTGCATGTAGGTGCCGAACACCGTGTCGTTGAACGCGCCCTCGGTCCCGTCCCCGGTGCCGTTGCCACGGCCCAGCCGGGTACGGGCGAACGGCCGCGCCGTCGGACCCAGGTGGGTGATGCCCTGGTGGTTCTCGAAGCCCGTCAGCGGCGGCAGGCCCAGCCGCGGGTCGATGTCGGCGAGGACGTCGCCGACGCACCGCTCACCCTCACCGCGCACGGTGACGACGTCCAGCAGGCCCAGGCCCTGCTGGCGCTCGCCCATGTCGTTGACGAACTCCTGGCCGAGGATCTGGTACCCGGCGCACACCGAGAAGACGATCGCCCCGTTCGAGACGGCGCGCTCCAGGCCGCCGTCGCGCAGCAGCCGCTCCGCGGCCAGCCGCTGTGGCCGGTCCTCACCGCCGCCGATCAGGTAGATGTCGCCCGAGGTGGGGATCGGCTGGTCGCTGCGCACGTCCACGCGCTGCACGTCCAGGCCGCGCTGGCGCGCCCGGCGCTCCACCACGAGGGCGTTGCCCTGGTCTCCGTACGTGCTCAGCAGGTCGGGGTAGACCCACACCAGACGCAGGCTGTTGTCGCTCATGCTCTTGTCCTTTATGGGTACTAGTTGCCGACGCGGCGGCGCACGTCCTGGAAGGCGGTGTAGTTGGCGATCAGCTCGATCTGGCCGGGCGGCGCGAGCTGCACGGCCTCGTCGAGGGTCTCGCACACCCGGAAGTCCAGACCCGCGACCTCCAGCCGGACCGCCAGGTCCAGCTTGCGGTCACCGATCACGAAGATCGGGTGGCCCGCCAGCCGCGGGTAGTCCACGTCCCACAGCCAGGAGGTGTCGGTGCCGTCGGCGCCGCGCGCGTTCACCGACAGGATGACCGGTGTGGGCGGCGGGTCGATCAGCGAGAACGTCTCCAGCCAGCCCGCCGGGTTCTTCGCGAGCAGCAGCCGCAGCTCACGGCCCTGGAAGCTGACCACGTCGTAGCGGCCGGCGACGGCCTGGACCTGGTACATCCGCTCCAGCGCCACCTGCGGCGGGACGCCGAAGACGGCGGCCACGGCGGCCGAGGTGGCCGCGTTGGCCTTGTTGGCGCGGCCGGGCAGCTGGAGGTGGATCGGCCAGGCCGAACCGTGCGGGTCCAGCACGTGGTCACCGGAGAGCACCCAGCTCGGCGTGGGGCGGCGGAAGCCGCACTCGCCGCAGAACCAGTCGTCCCCGGGGCGCTGCATGACACCGCCGCAGGAGGGGCACGACCAGGCGTCGTCCTTCCACTCCTGCCCGGCCGCGACCCACACGACGTTCTGCGAGGAGGAGGCCGACCAGACGATCAGCGGGTCGTCGCAGTTCGCGACGATGACCGCCTTGGAGCCGGAGAGGCCCTCGCGCCACTTCTCCGCGAGCATGCGGGTCTCGGCGGCGCGGTCGAGCTGGTCGCGGGAGAGGTTGAGCAGGGCGATCACCTTGGGGGTGACGTCCCGGGCCACCCCGGCCAGGTACTTCTCGTCGACCTCGATGACGCCGTACCGGGCGTCCGAGCCGCCCGCCAGCGCCGAGGTGATGCCGGCCGGCATGTTCGCGCCGAGGGCGTTGGAGACGACCGGGCCGCTGGCCCGCAGGGCCTCCGCGATCAGCCGGGTCGTCGTGGTCTTGCCGTTCGTCGCGGAGACGAGGACGACGTCGAGGTGTTGCGCCAGCGCTCCGAGAAGATCGGGGTCGAGTCTCAGTGCGACTTTGCCCCCGATCACCGATCCGCTTCCGCGTCCCGCGGCCCGCGACACCGCCGCCGCGGCCTTGCCCGCCGTCACGGCCAGCTTGGCCCGCGGCGAAAGCGGCTCCGTGTTGCCTGCCATCGTCCCTTGTCCTCCTCGCGTCGGTCGGCCCCAGCCTATCCAGTACCGGCCGGAGCCTTGACCGCGGCGCCCCCGCACCGCCGCGGATCTCCTCATATATTCGCCCGTCGTACCCTTACGGCCATGCGACAGCGCCCCATCCCCGGTACCACCGGTCACGTCCGCACCATGAGTCTGCTGGGCGACCCGGTGCTCCACGCGGCCTGCGCGGAGGTCACCGAGTTCGGTCCGGCCCTCGACCGGCTCATCGAGGACATGTTCGCGACGATGTACGCCGCCCAGGGCGTCGGCCTCGCCGCGAACCAGATCGGCGTCGGACAGCGGGTGTTCGTCTACGACTGCCCCGACGACGAGGAGGTCCGCCACGTGGGCCACCTCGTGAACCCGAGGCTCGTCCGCGCGGACGGGGACGCGTTCGTGGGTCCCGAGGGCTGCCTCTCGCTGCCGGGGCTGGAGGCGGGCACGGCCCGCTTCGACCACGCGGTCGTCGAAGGGGTCACCTCCGACGGCGCGCCCGTACGGATCTCCGGCACCGGGTTCTTCGCCCGCTGCCTCCAGCACGAGTGCGACCACCTCGACGGCACCGTCTACGCGGACCGGGTGACGGGGCTGCGCGCGCGGCGGCTGCGGCGGGCGGTCCGCCGGGCGCCGTGGAGCGCCGGGGCGCCGCGCGGCTAGGCGGTCCGACCCCGCCGGGCCGGGTTTCCTGGGGCTCCGCCCCAGACCCCGCGCCTCAAACGCCGGCGGGGCTGAAGAGGTGCCCGGCGGGGGTGGGGTCAGAAGCCGGGGCCGTCGGGGCGGTTGCCCGTGGTGGCGAGGCGGCCCCAGAGGAGGTCGGTGAGGCCGGTGACCAGTTCCGCGCGGTCGCAGGGGCGTTCGCCGAGCCACCAGTCGCCGGCCGCGTGCATCATGCCGACGATGCCGTGGCCCCAGACGCGGGCCAGCCGGTCACCGCCGGGCCCGAGGTCCACCCGTTCGCCGATCACCTGCGCCAGCTCCTCGCCGAGACGGCGCAGCAGCGGGGCGGAGTGCAGGCCGACGTCGAATCCGCGCTCGGCGGCCTGGGTGTCCTCGGCGGGGTGCATCAGGAAGCGGTAGACCTGCGGGCGGGCCTCGATGGCGGCGAGATAGGTGTCCAAGGTGGCCTCCACCCGGCGGCGCCGCTCGGCGGGGGCGTCCAGCGCGGCCCGCAGCGAGTCGAGCAGGGCGTCGGTGTGCCGGACGGCGAGCGCCTGGTAGAGGCCCGCCTTGTCGCCGAAGTGCCGGTAGAGGATGGGCTTGGTGATGCCCGCCTCCGCCGCGATGGCGTTCATGGAGGCCTTCGGCCCGTCCCTGAGGACGACCCGGTCGGCCGCTTCGAGCAGCTCCCGGCGCCGCCGTTCGGCCGTTCCCGGCTCGCCGGCCTGCTGCGTGGTCTCCATGCCGTGTTCTCTCCCCGCCCTGGCGATGTGCGTGACGCCCACGCAACGTAACACCCCTCACGCCCTGGCCGGTGTAGCGGCCGAGCCTCGTCAGGAGGTGCTTGACAGTGTTCGCCCGCCGGTAAAAGACTGTGGTCACGGCAGGGTTACCTCAAGTAACCCCGCCTGGGCGGTCCACGCCCGGGACCGGCACGGACAGCAGGCACGGACAGCAGGAGGGGACATGGCGGAGTTCACCATGGAGCTGAGCGAGGACCAGGAGCAGGTGCGGGAGTGGGTTCACGGCTTCGCCGCCGGTGTGATCCGGCCCGCCGCCGCGGAATGGGACGAGCGCGAGGAGACTCCGTGGCCCGTCATCCAGGAGGCGGCCCGGGTCGGCATCTACTCGCTGGACTTCTACGCCCAGCAGTTCTTCGATCCGACCGGGCTCGGCATCCCGATGGCGATGGAGGAGCTGTTCTGGGGCGACGCGGGCATCGCCCTCTCCATCGTCGGCACCGGTCTCGCGGCCATCGGCGTCTTCGCCAACGGTACCGAGGAGCAGATCGGCACCTGGCTTCCGCAGATGTACGGGGACCGCGACGACGTCAAGCTCGCCGCCTTCTGCTCCTCCGAACCGGACGCGGGCTCCGACGTGGGCGCCATGCGCACCCGCGCGGTCCACGACCCGGTCCGGGACGAGTGGGTGCTCAGCGGCACCAAGACCTGGGTGACCAACGGCGGCATAGCCAACGTCCACATCGTCGTCGCCGTCGTCGACCCGGAACTCGGCACCAAGGGACACGCCTCCTTCATCGTGCCGCCGGGCACGCCGGGCCTGACCCAGGGCCAGAAGTTCAAGAAGCACGGCATCCGCGCCTCCCACACCGCCGAGGTGGTGCTCCAGGAGGTACGGGTCCCCGGCTCCTGCCTGCTGGGCGGCAAGGAGAAGCTGGACGAGCGGCTGGCGCGGGCCCGCGAACGGGCCCGCGGCGCCGGGGGCGAGCGGGTGCGCAACGCCGCCATGGCCACCTTCGAGGCGTCCCGCCCGGCGGTCGGCGCGATGGCCGTCGGCACCGCGCGCGCGGCGTACGAGGTCGCCCTCGACTACGCCCGGACCCGCACCCAGTTCGGCCGCCCGATCATCGACAACCAGGGCGTGGCCTTCCAGCTCGCCGACATGCGCACCCGGATCGACGCGGCCCGGCTGCTGGTGTGGCGGGCCTCCTGGATGGCCGCCGCGGGGCGTCCCTTCACCTCGGCGGAGGGCTCGATGTCGAAGCTCTTCGCGAGCGAGACGGCCCGCCAGGTCACCGCCCAGGCGGTCCAGATCCTCGGCGGCAACGGCTTCACCCGCGAGTACCCGGTGGAGCGCATGCACCGGGACAGCGCGATCTACACCATCTTCGAGGGGACGAGCGAGATCCAGCGGCTGGTGATCGCCCGGACGCTCTCCGGGGTGCCGATCCGCTAGTGCTGGGCGGCGCGGGCCGGCGCGGGCCGGTGGACCTTTCCGGTCGCGGCGCCAGGGAGCGTCTTCGACGGGGCGCCGTCCGGGGTGGCCGGGGCGCGGCGGGCGGGTGTGGCGTGCGGGGCCGTACGGGCGTGCGGGTGCGGGGCCCGGAGCGCCCCGGGGTGCTCCGGGGCCGTCCAGGGGCCCGTCAGGGCCCCCCGGGCCCCCGCCGGGCGGACCGGCGGCCGGTGCGCGTCCGGGCTCACTTTGCCGCCAGCAGCCGGTCCACGGCGCGGCCGAAGAGCGCGCGTCCGGCCGCCGCGACCACCGGGTCGAGGAACCGGGGGAGTCCGCGCACCCGGAGCTCCTCGCGCCAGTGGACCTCGCTGCCCCCGCCCGGGGCGCCGCGGATCTCGATCTCCGCCCAGCCCGTGACCGTCCGTCCCCGCTTCTCCAGCCGGACCAGCCCCGCCCCGCCCGCCACCGGGGGACGCCAGAGCGTGACCTCCATCGGGTCGTCGAACGTGACGCTTCCCACGCCGGTCCGCGCCGTGAAGACCGTTCCGACGCGGGTCGGGGGCGGTGTCACGAGGATCGTCCGGGTGCACGGGACCTGCGCGCCGTGGCGTTCCCAGTCCGTCAGCCGCCGCCAGGCCCCGGCCGGGGGGAGAACGGTGCGGCGAATGATCCGGACGGCGGGCATGAGCGCATCGTAACCGGGCATACACACCGTGAACTGGACCACCGACATGGGTTCCGTCCAGGGGCGGCGATCGGCAATACTCACCGCCACTGTGGATCGCGGATTCGGCCGGGTGACCACCGGCCCTCCCGCCCCACTCCGCGAGGAGGTGCGCCATGTGCTCCCACCAGCCCCCCTGCCCTACGGCCGACAGCGCCGACCACGATGCCGCCCGCACCGTCGCCTTCCGTCCCGAACAGGGCTGGAGTCTGCTCTGCAACGGCGCCGTGGTCTTCGACGACACCGGTGAACTGCTCCCCGACGGCCGGGCGGTGGCACCCCGCCGCCCGGCCCTGGTCTGAGCGAGGAGGCAGCATGCGTCAGCAGCTGATCCGCAAGCCCGTTCCGAAGCCCGCCCCCCGAGACCTGGACCTGCGCACACCGTCGGGCAGGCCCCTCCCGTACTGATCCCGTACCGACGGGAGCCCGCGCGGGCGGGGCCCACCCCGCCCGCAGAGTCCCGCCCGCCGCGCCGTCGGCCGCCGCGCCCCCCGACGCGGCGGCCGTCCGTCACGACCCCTCCGGCGGCGCCTCACCCGGTGAGGACGACCCGCCGCTCCGGGGAGAAGGCGCCCCAGTTGCCGTCCGGCAGCCGGGCGCGCAGTTTGACGTTCCACTCCGTACCGGCGGGCGCGGTCGCCGTGATCCGGTACTCGGCCCGGCCGGTGGGCACGGCGCCCTCGCCGAACTGGATGACGGTCGTGGGCTGCCCGTTCACGTACAGCTCGTACTCCCGGGTCTCGCGCCCGGTGTCCGGGGCGGTCCAGGTCAAGGTGACCGCGCCGGGTGAGGGGGCGGCCTCCAGACCGGTGGGCGCGGTGTCCGGGCCCCGGCCGGGCGGGGTGGTCACCTGGACGGCCGGGCCGTCGGCGGAGGAGTTGTCCGCGCCGTCGCGGGCCCGGACCGTGAAGGTGTAGGGGGTCTCCGGCTGGAGGCCGGCGAGGGTGGTGGAGGTCTCGCCGGAACCGGCGGTGTGGATGCGGATTCCGCTCTGGTAGACGTCGTAGGCCGTCACGCCCGTGTCGTCGGTCGCGGCCGTCCAGGAGAGCCGGACGCCCTGGGGGCCCGTCGCGGCGGCGGTGGTGGTGGGCGGGGCGGTGGGGGCCCGGCGGTCCTCGGCCGTGGCGGCCGGGGTGCTCACCTGGACCTCCGGGGCGCTCGCGGAGCGGTTCCCGGCGGCGTCCTTGGCCCGGACGGTGAAGGCGTAGGCGGTCTGCGGGGCCAGGCCGGTGATGTCCACCATCGTCTTCTCGGGGGGGAGTTCGCGGACCAGCCGGCCCGCCTGGAAGACCTGGTAGCCGCTCACCCCGTCGCGGACCGGCGCCGTGTTCCACATGACGTGCACGCTGGTGGCGCTGCCGGCCTGCGCGGTGAGCCCGGCCGGGACGGACGGGGGGTCGGTGTCGCCGGAGGAGCAGGCCGTCAGGGCGGTCACGGCCAGGCAGAGGACGAGCGTGGGGGCGGTGCGTCGCACGGGGGCGCTTCCCTCCGCTTTCTCGTGGTTCTCGCGGGTCCCGCAAAGGTCTAGACATATATGGCACGCGAGGCGGGGGCCGGGCAAGACCCCTGAGGAACCGGGAGGGCCGACGGCCGTCGATGTGACCCGGTCTGTCTTCTTCTGATCGCGTCTGGCATTATTGCGATCTCTTTGCAATAACGGATGATCGCAAGCAGGGGTGTGCAGAGCATGACGGCCCGGACAGTACGGGGAACGGCCACAGCGACGCTGGCCGCCGCACTCCTCATCGGAGTGACGGCCTGCTCGAACCCCACGGGGGGCGCCGCGGGCGCCGACTCCGCCGTGGTCGGCATCGCGACCGAACCCGAGAGCCTCAGCCCGCTGCTGGGCTACGGCAAGGACGGCAACTCCAAGATCTTCGACGGTCTGCTCACGCACGACGCGCAGATGAAGCTGAAGCCCGCGCTGGCCGAGGCCCTGCCGGAGGTCTCCGCGGACGGACGCGCCTACACCTACACCCTGCGCCAGGGCGTGAAGTTCAGCGACGGCGCCCCCTTCTCCGCGAAGGACGTCGTCTTCACCTACCGGACGATCCTCGACGCGAAGACGAACAACGCGTCCAAGACCGAACTGGACGCGGTCGAAGGCGTCGAGGCGCGCGGCGACCACCAGGTCGTCTTCACCCTCAAGTACCCCTACGCGCCGTTCGCCGAGCGCACCGTGCTGCCGATCGCCCCCGAACACATCGCGGGCCGCCAGGACGTCAACAGCGGAGACTTCACCACCAGGCCCGTCGGCACCGGCCCCTACCTGCTCACCGCCTGGTCCAAGGGCGAGAAGCTCAGCTTCAGGGCCAACCCCGGCCACTGGGGCGGCGAGCCCGCGGTGAAGAAGTTCACCATGGCCGTGATCAAGGACGACGACGTACGCGCCACCCGGCTGCGCTCCGGCGAGCTGGACGCGGCGATCCTGCCGCCCAACCTGGCCAAGGGCTTCGAGAAGGACCCGGCCCGCACCACCTACGCGGCGAAGACCTTCGACTACCGCAACGTGACCCTCCCGACCCACCACAAGGTCACCGGTGACACGGCCGTCCGGCAGGCACTCGACCTCGCCGTCGACCGCCAGGCCATGGTCGGCACGCTCCTGGAGGGCGCGGGCAAGCCCGCCTACGGCCCGGTCCCCACCGACAGCCCCTGGTTCACCCCCGGCACCGAACGCGCCCACGACCTCGACCGCGCGAAGAAGATCCTCGACGACGCCGGCTGGCAGCCGGGCCAGGACGGCATCCGCGCCAAGGACGGGGTCCGCGCCGCCTTCCCGCTCTGGTACACCTCCGGCGACAAGATCCGCCAGGACCACGCGCTGGCCTTCGCCTCCGACGCCAAGAAGGCGGGCGTCGAGGTCACCACCGAGGCCGGCACCTGGGAGGTCATCGAGCCCCGGATGAAGACCGACGCCGTCCTCGCGGGCGGCGGCTCCCCGGCCGACCCGGACTTCGACCAGTACCTGCTGCTCACCTCCTCGCTCGGTGGCGACGGCTTCAACAACATGGCCCGGTACGACAACCCGGCCGTGGACCAGGCCCTGGCCGAGGCCCGCAGGAGCGCAGACCCGGCCGTCCGCAAGGCCGCGTACGACACCGTCCAGCGCGAACTGGTCAAGAACCCGGGCTACGTCTTCCTCACCCACATCGACCACCTGTACGTCGTGAACGACAAGTGGGACGGACTCACCACCCAGATCGAGCCGCACGACCACGGCCTCGGCTCCGGCCCCTGGTGGAACGTGGAGAGCTGGAAGCCGAAGCAGAAGTGAGCCGGGACACGTGAGCACGCGCTCCCACCGCCTGCCCTGGGGGCCGATGGCGCGCATGACGGGACGACGGACCCTGTCCGCCGTCCCCGTCCTGCTCGCCGTCACCCTCGGGGTCTTCGCCGTCGCCGCGCTCTCCCCCTTCGACCCCGTCAAGGCGTACGCGGGCACCGCGGGCCTCACCGCCTCGCAGGCCGAACTCGACCAGCTCCGCGCCAACCTGGGCGTCGACCAGCCCCTGGTACAGCGCTGGTGGGAGTGGCTCACCGCCGCGCTCACCGGCGACCTCGGCACCTCCGCCGTCATGCGCCAGCCCGTGGCCGACGTCATCACCGAACGCCTGGGCTGGTCCGTGCTGCTCGCCGGGTGCGCCTTCGCGTTCGCGGTCCTCGCGGGCACCGCGCTCGGCGTGCTCGCCGCCCGCCGCCAGGGCGGCCCGCTGGACCGGGCCGTCTCCTCCCTCGCCTACACCCTGGAGGCCGCCCCGGCCTTCTGGCTGGGACTCCTGGCCATCTGGTTCTTCTCGGTGCGCCTGGGCGTCCTGCCCTCGGGCGGCCTGACGGACGCGGGCAGCGACGTGGTCACCCTCGGCCAGGTCGCCTCGCACGTGGTCCTGCCCGCCCTGGTCCTGGGCCTCTCCCAGCTCCCCTGGTTCTTCCTGTACGTCCGCCAGGGCGTGGCCGACGCGCTGGAGGAGGACCCCGTACGGGGCGCCCGCGCGCGGGGCCTGGCCGAACGGCACGTCCTGCTCGGGCACGCACTGCGCTCCGGGATGCTCCCGATGCTGACGCTGATCGGCTCACGCGTCCCGGAGCTGATCACCGGCGCCCTGCTGGTGGAGACCGTCTTCAGCTGGCCCGGCATCGCGGCGGCCACCGTCCAGGCGGCGACCTCGGTGGACTTCCCGCTGCTGGCCGCGCTGACGGTCCTGGCCACGGCCGCGGTCCTGGCCGGCAATCTGCTGTCCGACCTGCTCTACGGGCTGGCGGACCCGAGAGTGGGCTTCGATGGCTGACACGACCGCGGCCGACACGACCGTCTGGAAGTCCGCCGGCCGGGCCCGGCGCTCGACACGGAACCTGCGCGTGCGCACCTCGGCGGCGGTCATGGCCGTGATCGTGCTCGCCGTCCTGCTGGTACCGCCCCTGGCCCAGCTCGACCAGCAGGCCGTCGACCTCTCGGCCCGACTCCTGCCCCCCTCCTGGGACCACCCCTTCGGCACCGACGACGTCGGCCGCGACCTGCTGCTGCGCTGCGTCTACGGCCTGCGGGTCTCCCTGCTGGTCGGCCTGGTCGCCGCACTGGTCGCCACGGTCGTCGGCACGGCGGTGGGCGCCGCCGCCGGAGCGCTGGGCGGCTGGACCGACCGCGTGGTGATGCGCGCCGTCGACACCCTCTCCGCCATCCCGCACCTGCTCCTGGGCATCTTCATCGTCGCGATGTTCCGCCCCGGCGTCTGGCCCGTGGTCGCCTCCGTGGCCGTCACCCACTGGCTCTCGACGGCCCGCATCGTCCGCGCCGAGGTCCTCTCCCTGCGCGGCCGCCCCTACGTGGACGCGGCCGTCTCCGGCGGCGCCTCACGCCGGCGCGTCACCGTCCGCCACCTCGTCCCCGGCGTCCTCCCGCAGGCGGGCCTCGCCGCCGTGCTGATGGTCCCGCACGCGATGTGGCACGAGTCGGCCCTCTCCTTCCTCGGCCTGGGCCTCCCCTCCCACCAGGCCAGCCTGGGCAACCTCGTCCAGAGCGCCCGCGGCTCCCTGCTCGCCGGAGACTGGTGGCCCACGCTCTTCCCCGGCCTCCTCCTCATCGTCCCGACCCTGGCCGTCGCCGGTCTCGCGGGCGCCTGGCGCGACCGGCTCAACCCCCGCCGCCGCTCGGAGCTGACCCTGTGACCCGCGCCGCCCCGGTGACCCGCCCGCCCGTGCTCGACGTCGAGAAGCTCTCCGTCCGCTTCCGGATGCGGGCCGGCCGGTACGTCGAGGCCGTCACCGACGCCACCTTCCGGCTCGGCCCCGGCGAGTGCCTGGCCCTCGTCGGCGAGAGCGGCTGCGGCAAGTCCGTGCTCGCCTCCGCCCTCCTCGGTCTCCTCCCCGGCAACGCCGAGACCGCCGGGGCGGCCCGGCTCGCCGACGGCACCGACGTCCTCGCCGCCGGTGAACGCGCCCTCGCCCGGACCGTACGGGGCCGCCGCATCGGCCTGGTCCCGCAGAGCCCGGCCGCGCACCTCACCCCCGTACGCACCGTCCGCGCGCACCTGGAGGAGACCGTCCGCGCGCTGACCGCCACCCGCAGGCCACGGCTGCGCGCCGCCGCCGAGGAGGCCGCCGGACGCGCCGCCTTCCCCGCCACCCACCTCGACCGCCACCCGCACGAACTCTCCGGCGGCCTCGCCCAGCGCGCCGCCACCGCCCTCGCCCTCATCGGTGACGCGCCCCTGCTCCTGGCCGACGAACCCACCACCGGCCTCGACCGCGACCTCGTCCACCGCACCGTCGACGAACTGCGCGCCCACACCCGCGCCGACGGCCGCGCCCTGCTGATGATCACGCACGACCTCGCCGCCGCCGAACGGATCGCCGACACCGTCGCCGTCATGTACGCCGGACGGATCGTCGAACTCGCCCCCGCCGAAACCTTCTTCGGACCCCACGGCCCCCGCCACCCCTACGCCCGGGGCCTCCTCGACGCCCTCCCCGAACGCGCCTTCGTCCCCGTCCCGGGCCTGCCGCCCGAACTCGGCGCGCTCCCGCCCGGCTGCGCCTTCGCCGCCCGCTGCGCCCGCGCCGACGAGAGCTGCCGCGCCGTACGGCCCGCGCTCACCGAAGGAGTGGCCTGCCACCATGCTTGAGCTCAAGGACATCACCGCCGGGTACGACCCCCGCGACCCCGTCGTCCGCGGCGCCCACCTCACCCTGCGCCCCGGCGAGTCCCTCGGCCTGCTCGGGCCCAGCGGCTGCGGCAAGTCCACCCTCGCCCGGGTCGCCGCCCTGCTGCACCGCCCCGACCACGGGAGCGTCGTCGTCGACGGCCGCACCGTCACCGGGTTCCGCCACCGGGCGCCGCGCTCCCTGCGCACCGCGATCGGCGTCGTCTTCCAGCAGCCCCGGCTCTCCGCCGACCCGCGCCTGACCCTCCTCGACCTCGTCGCCGAACCCCTGCGCGCGACGGGACGGCGCACCGGGGCGCGGGAGAAGGCCACCGCGCTCGCGGGCCGGGTCGGCCTCGGCGACGACCTGCTCGCCCGGCGCCCCCACGAGGTCAGCGACGGGCAGCTGCAACGCGCCTGCCTGGCGCGGGCGCTGGTGCTCAGCCCCCGGTGGCTGGTCTGCGACGAGATGACCGCGATGCTGGACGCCTCCACCACGGCCGCCCTGGTCGCCGTGGTCGAGGAGTACCGGGCCGGGACCGGCGCGGGCCTGCTCGCCGTCGGCCACGACCCGGTCCTGCTCGCCCGCTGGTGCGACCGTACGGCCCACTGGGACGAACTGGCGCGGTGACCGGGACGGTGGGCGGGCCCGCCGCGTCCGGTGCGGGCCCGCGCACCGTCCCGGTCACAGGCCCAGGTGGTCGCGCAGGGTGGTGCCGGTGTACTCGGCGCGGAAGACGCCGCGTTCCTGGAGCAGGGGGACGACGGTGTCCGCGAAGCCGTCGAGGCCGCCCGGGGTCAGGTGGGGGACGAGGATGAAGCCGTCGGCGGCGTCGGCCTGGACGAGGGAGTCGATGGCCCCGGCGACCGTGGCGGGCGAGCCGACGAAGGTCTGCCCCGCGGTGGTCGCGATGACCAGCTCCCGGATCGACAGGTTCCGCGCGGCGGCCAGCTCGCGCCACTCCTTGGCGGTGGCGACCGGGTCGCGGAACATGCGGACACTGGCGCGGCCGAGGGCGATGGTGTTCTCCCCGGGGTCGGGGTCGATGTCGGGGAGCGGGCCGTCCGGGTCGTAGGCGGAGAGGTCGCGGTTCCAGACGTGTTCGAGGTACTTGACCGCCGTGGCCCCGCTGACCTGGAGGCGGCGCACCTCCCGGGCCACCTCCCGCGCCTCGGCGTCGGTGTCGCCGAGGACGAAGGTGGCCGAGGGCAGGATCTTCAGCTGGTCCGGGGTGCGGCCGTGGCGGGCGAGGCGGCTCTTGACGTCGGTGTAGAAGGCCCGGCCCGTGTCCAGGGCGCTGTACCGGCTGAAGATGGCGTCGGCCGAGGCGGCGGCGAACTCGCGGCCCTCGTCGGAGTCGCCCGCCTGGAAGACGACGGGCCGCCCCTGCGGGCTGCGGGGGACGTTGAAGTGGCCCTCGATGTCGAAGTGCCGGCCGTGGTGGGCGAAGGCCCCGGCGTCCGGGTCGCGCAGGAAGGTCCCGGACACCGCGTCGGCGAGGATCTCCGTACCGTCCCAGGCGTCGAACAGCTCGTGCGCGGTGGCGAGGAACTCCCGGGCCCGGGAGTAGCGCTCCTCGCGCGGCAGGAAGCCACCGCGCCGGAAGTTCTCCCCGGTGAAGGCGTCCCAGGAGGTGACGACGTTCCAGGCGGCGCGGCCCGCGGAGAGGTGGTCGAGGGTGGCGAACTGGCGGGCCACCTCGTAGGGCTCGTTGAAGGTGGAGTTGATGGTGCCGGTGAGGCCCAGCCGGTCGGTGACGGCGGCGAGCGCGGCCAGGACGGTGAAGGTGTCGGGGCGTCCGACGACGTCCAGGTCGTATATCCGGCCGCCCTGTTCGCGCAGGCGCAGCCCCTCAGCGAGGAAGAGGAAGTCGAACTTGGCGCGTTCGGCGGTCCGCGCGAAGTGGGTGAAGGAGTCGAAGTCGATGTGGCTTCCGGCGGCCGGGTCGCTCCACACGGTGGTGTTGTTGACGCCGGGGAAGTGGGCCGCGAGATGGATCTGCTTGAGCGGCTTGCTCATGGTGACGGGGCCCTTCGGTTCAGGGTCGGGCGGCGGCGTAGCGGTTCGCCGGGCGGTCCAGGCCGAGCAGCCCGCGCAGGGTGTCCGCCTCGTAGGCGCGGCGGAAGACGCCGCGGCGCTGGAGTTCGGGCACCAGGGAGCGGGTGATGGCCGGGAGGTCGTGGGCGAGCACCCCGGGCCGCAGCCGGAAACCGGACAGCCCCGCCTCCCGCCACTCCAGCAGCAGCCCGGCCAGCCCGGCGGGCGTCCCGGCGAAGACGCGGGCGTCACTGGTGTACGGGGCGCCGTGCGCGGAGTCCAGCCGCCGGAGCCGGCGCGCGGCGGCGGCCGGGGAGGTGTCGAGGAAGACCGTCAGCTCCCCGAAGAGGTGGAGCGGCTCCCGCTCGCGTCCGGCGGCCCGCAGCGCCTCCCGGGCCTCACCGACGGCGGCGCGGGCCCCGGCGGCGTCGTGCGGGGTCAGGTACCCGAGGTCGGCCGACCGGCCCAGGAGCGCGTACGCGCCGCCGTCACCGGCGAGGACGCTGACCACGGGCTGGCCCTGCGGGGGGCGGGGGGTGATGGAGGGGCCCCGGACGCTGAAGTGCCGTCCCGTGAAGTCGACGGGGTGGAGCTTGTCGCGGTCGACGAAGCGGCCGGTGGCCACGTCACGGATCTCGGCGTCGTCCTCCCAGCTGTCCCAGAGCCGCCGGACCACCTCGACGTGGTCGGCGGCCTCGTCGTGGAGCCCGGCGAGGGGTTCCCGCGCGAGGGTGCGGCGGCCGAAGTGGCGGGCCTCGTCGGGGCGGGCGCAGACCTGGACGCGCAGCCCGGCCCGGCCCCGGCTGACGTGGTCGAGCGTGGCGAGGGCCTTGGAGAGGTGGAAGGGCTCGGTGTGGGTGGCGGTCACGGCGGGGACCAGGCCGATGTGCCGGGTCAGCGGCGCCACCCGGGCCGCGGTGAGGACCGCGTCGAGCCGTCCGCGGACCTGGTCGGTGCGGTGGTCGGCCCCGGTGGGGTGCGTGGACTGGAGGCCGAGGGAGTCCTCGAAGGTGACGAAGTCGAGCAGCCCGGCCTCGGCCTCGGTGACGAGCGAGGCCCAGTGGGCGGCGGTGAACAGCTCCCCGGGCCGGGCCCCCGGCTCCCGCCAGGCGGCCGGGTGCCAGCCGGCGCCGTCGAGCGCGACGGCGAGGTGCAGGGGGGCGGCGGGAGGGGCGGCGGGCGAAGGGGACGGCGGGGGTGCGGACACGTCGGAGCACGCCTTCCTGTTCCTGATCGGCCGTACCGCGAGAGCGCCGCAACGGCCGGCGGCGGTACTTCCCGGAACGCTACGCCGGACCCCGGTGGCGTTCAATGACCGCAGTATTAAGGAACGTTGGCGGCCGTGTTGCACCGGCGCGGGGAGGCCGCCGCCTCCCCCGGACACCCCGCCCCCACCCCGGTCCGGTGCGTTTCCGGGGCCCGGGAGGGGCGAGGAGGCGGGGGTGCGGGACGGCCGGGCGGGCCCGGCCGTCAGGGCCCGGCCGTCAGGGGCCGGCCGTCAGGGGCCGGTCGACGCCCGCGCCGGGTCGCCCGCCGGGACGGGCGGCGCCACGCCGTGGGTCCGCAGGGCGAGCAGGTAGCCCGCCTGGAAGCGGCTGTCGGCGCCGAGTTCGTCCATGAGCTCGGCGATGTGCCGTCGGCAGGTCCGCAGGGACATGCCCAGCCGCCGGGCGATCACCTCGTCCTTCGCACCGCCCGCCAGGCGCCCCGCGATGGTGTCCTGCAACTGGAGGGAGGTCGTCGCGGTGTACGAGGCGGCGAAGGGTTCCGCGAGCCCCCAGGCGGTGGTGAAGACGGAACAGAGGAAGGCGACGGCGGACGGCTCCCGCAGCACCACGGCCGCGTCGGGGTTGTCCCAGACGGGGAGGAAGACCGTCGCGCGGTCGAAGACCAGCATCTTGCCGAAGAGTTCGCCGAGCGTGCGGACCTCGGCCCCGGCCGCGCTCACGGCCTGGACGTACTCCTGGGTGCCCGGACTGTAGCGGGCCGTGTGCTGGTAGAGGGTGTGCAGCCGCACCCCGCGCCCCAGCATCTCCAGATCGCGCGGGAGCGCCCGTTCCAGATACCCGGCCGGGCGTCCGCCGCCGGGCTGGACGGTCAGCACCTCCTCGGTGCAGCGGGCCGCCGCGTCCGAGATCAGGAGCATGACGCGGTCCCGGGACTCGACGACCTCGACGGCGCCGGAGTCGCCGCTGCGGCGGTAGGTCTCCTCGTACAGGGGGATCAGGGAACTCAGCCGCGCCCGGGTGCGTTCGAGGCTCTCCAGGCGGCGGCGCAGCAGGTTCTCCTCGGGGCCGACGAGCTCGGCCGCCGCCGTGTACGGGCTGACCGCGCGCCACCGGGCCCGGGCGTCGTCGGCGTCGCGGGTGACCAGCCGGTGGCGCACCAGCTCGGCGACGGAGCGTTCCGTCTGGTCCTCGGTGAGCGCGAGCGCGGCGGCCAGGGCGGGTGCCGGAGCGGGGCCGTGTTCCAGCAGGCGGGTGTACAGCCGCAGCGCGGGCGCGCCGAGGTCCGGCATCTCCTCCGCTCCTGCCGTCGCGGAGGGTGGGGACGGAGGCCGTAGTAAGCCCCGGACCCCCTCCGCTGTCTCCTCTTCTATGGTTATGTCCAAAATATCTCCCCTCTCTTTCATGCCACGCACCTTGCTGAGGGTCGTCTCCCCTGGACCGCGAGTTCGGTTCAGGAGATTCTTGAGTTGTCGGAAAGAAAAACCCTCACCCGGGTTCTTCGCCAAGAATTCACTTTCTCAGGAGTACGGCATGAAGCTCACTCGGTTCCTCTGTGCGGCAGCGCTGGCCGCGGGTATTGCGGGCAGCATCGGAATGGGGTCGGCGTCCGCCGCCGCCACCGGCCCGGTCTCCGCGGAAAGCACCGCCACCTGCGCCACCCCTCGTCCGGGGGACACCGAGTGGAGCAACCCCGCGACCCACTGCCCGCCGATCCTCTAGAGCCCCTCTGGCCCTACAGGGTTCCCGCCACCACGCGAACCCCTCTGGAATGACCGATGACGAACCCCTCTCTCGACCGCAGGGAAGCACGTCTTCCCTGGTGGGCAGTGGTCTCACTGGTCAGCGCCGGCTGCTGCGCGGTCCTGCTGTGCCGCCGCTCCGCAGGTGGCCCGCCCTCCCGGGCGGCCCGTCTCCCCGGTGGCACCCGTCCCCTCCGGGACGACTCGGCCTCCCATCTCACCACTTCGTGGTGAC
Source organism: Streptomyces sp. NPDC051567 (assembly GCF_044454165.1). Taxonomy (NCBI): domain Bacteria; kingdom Bacillati; phylum Actinomycetota; class Actinomycetes; order Kitasatosporales; family Streptomycetaceae; genus Streptomyces; species Streptomyces sp. NPDC051567. Next base: position 179,122 of record NZ_JBITDK010000010.1, read on the forward strand.
GGAAATTACTCCTCCGGCATGACCTTCTGAAAGGTCGTGCCAGTAAAGCAGCAGACCGGTGTGAGGGAAAGACAGGCCGAATCCTCTCCGGTCTCAATTGGCCCCGCCCGCTCCTCCGCGCGGCCTCCCGGGTGACCTGCACCATGTGTGTTTTCCGAACCCCCGTATCCCCGTATCGCCCGTATCCCCGTCCGGGGAACCGCTTCGCGGCGATCCACGCCGCCCTCGAATGTCCGAAAAGTCACTAGAAGGAGAAATGTCATGGGTATGACCCGGAAGCGCATCGCCATCATGATCGTCAGCTCGGTCGCCGCCGCGGGCATCCTGCTGCCCTCCGCCGCCGCACACGCCGCCGAGGCCCCCGCCCCGAAGTCCGTGGTGTCGGTCCAGGCCGCGGTGCCCGGTGAGGTGGGCGCCCTGGGCGCCAAGGTCGACGTCGCCTCGGCCGTCCTCGACATCACCCAGAAGATCATCAACATCGTCACCAACGCCATCGAGCGGGGCCAGAACCGCGAGGGCTACGTGAAGAGCCTCATGGAGGGCGGCTTCTACGAGGCCGGCCAGCGCTACAACGTCATGGTCATCAACGACAGCGTCAGCCACTCGACCAACCTGCACGGCGTGGTCTACGACGCCAGGGTCAGCGGCATCCACGGCAAGTACCGGGTCCTGGTCTTCGAGTCCGGCACCTTCACCAACCACGGCGACGGCGGCTGGATCAACTGGGCCTTCCGCGGCTGGTTCGACCGCAACGGCGGCAACGTGACCTTCCACCGCTCCTGGTAGTACCGCCCGCCCGCCTCCCCGCACGATCCCCGCGCGCCCCCCTCCCGACCCACAGCCGAAGGACCACCGCCATGCGCCGTCACACCGCACTCGCCACCGTCGCCCTGACCGCCCTCGCCCTGACCGGGGCCGCGGCCCTCCCGGCCCAGGCCGCCGAACGCCCCGCCGCCGTCTCCGCCCAGGCCCAGGCCCCGGCCGCGACCCCGGCCGAGGCCCCGACGGCGCAGGCCCAGCCCGCCGCCGCCGCGAAGGCGGTCAGCGTCAGCGTCTCCATGGACCAGCTCGGCACCGGCGCCGCCGTCGCCAACGCCCTGAAGGGGATCAGTACGGACGACCGCGGGAGCTTCGTGCAGCAGGCCGTCGACAAGGCGTTCAACGCGTCCGGCGGCCGGCACAACGTGATGCTGTTCAACCTGAGCCAGGGGTACAACGACCAGTTCCAGAACACGAGGATCTACGCCAACGTCCAGTGGGGCAACATCTACTACGGCCTGTGGATCTTCGAGTCCGGCACCTTCACCAACACCGGTGACGGCGGCTGGATCAACTGGGGCTTCCGCGGCTGGTTCGACCGCAACGGCGGCAACGTGAACTTCCACCGCTCCTGGTGACGCCGACCGGCGGCCCCCTCCCGTCCCCCACCGGGGACGGAGGAGGGGGCCACCGGGCGTTCACGCGCGTTCCGTCTGCGGGCCGGTGGCCGGCCCGGCCGGGGCCCTGGGCTTCGCGAAGCGGACCGGCGCCTGGAAGCGGGCCTTGCGGGCCGCGCGCCGCAAGGTGGTCAGGACCGCCGGGCCCGCGAGGAGGACGCAGACGAAGGTGGTCACGGCCCGTCCGGTGTCCCAGCCCAGCGAGGTCGCCAGGTCGAAGGCGAGGTAGCGCTGGAACTGCTCGGTGAACGGCAGACCGGGCAGGTAGGCGATGGAGCTGTTCGGGTCGAGCGAGAAGGGCCAGAAGGACAGGTTCAGCAGGAAGCCGAAGAGGTAGCCGGAGAGCGACCCGTACCCGGCGAGCATCAGCACCTCACGGCGGCCGGTGGCCCGCGGCAGGAAACCGGCGAGCATGCCGACGAAGGCGCAGCCGAACATCTGGTACGGCATCCAGGGCCCGACCCCGCCGGTGATCAGCGCGGAGGCGAAGAGCGAGGTGCAGCCGAGGGCGAAACCGAACCCCGGCCCGTACACCCGCCCGGCCAGGACCAGGAGGAAGAAGACCGTCTCGATGCCCGCGGTGCCCGCGCCCAGCGGACGCAGCGCCGCGTTGACGGCCGACAGCACCCCCAGCATGGCCAGGGCCTTGGAACTGATCCCGCCCTCGGCGATCTCGGAGATCACCACGCACAGCACGACCACCAGCAGGACACCGAAGATCAGCGGCGGCGCGTAGTGCGAGCCGAAGGTGCCCGGCACCACCAGGAACGGCCAGAAGAACGCGACGATCCCCAGGAAGGCCGCCAGGGCGATCACCACCCCGGCGCGCGGGCCGATCCGGATGGCGGTGGCGGCCCGCCCGGTCACGAGCCGCTCCCGTGGCCGCCGAGGACGGCCGTCACCTGGCCGACCGAGAGGTAGGGGAGCGGGGCCAGGATCTTCGCGGCCTGCGGGGCGAAGACGGGGGAGGCGACGATGACCTCCGCGGTCGGCCCGTCGGCGACGACGTCCCCCTCCGCCATCACCACCACCCGGTCCGCGGCCCGCGCCACGAACTCCACGTCGTGCGTGGAGATCACCACCGCCCGGCCCTCGGCAGCGAGGCCGTCGACGATCCGGATCAGCCCGCTCTTGGCCCGGTAGTCGAGCCCGCGCGTCGGCTCGTCCAGCAGCAGCACCCGTGGGGCCGCCGACAGCTGGATGGCCAGCACCAGGGCCAGCTTCTGGCCCTCGGACAGGTCACGCGGGTGCGTGGCGTCCGCGATGCCGGGCGCGAGCCGGTCCAGCAGGGCGCGGGCGGACGGGCCGCCGGAGCCGGCCGACTCGGCGTCGGCCTGCCCCAGTTCCTGCCCCACGCTCTCCAGGTAGAGCAGGTCGGTGGGCGTCTGCGGCACCAGACCCACCAGCTGCCGGGCCTCGGCGGCGGACAGCTTGCGCGGGTCCCGGGGCTTCCCGCCGGACGCCGGGGCCACCGCCACCGAACCGGCCTGCCGCGGCCCCGAACCCTGGAGCGCCCAGAGCAGGGAGGACTTCCCGGAGCCGTTGCGCCCCATCAGCGCCGTGACCTCACCGCCGTGCAGCACGAGGGCGACCTCCCGGACGGCGGGCACGCCCTGGTAGGTCACCGTGACCCCGCGGGCCGTGAGGAGTTCGGGCCGGTCCGCCGCCGGGGCCGGACGCACGGGCGGCGGCACGGCCCGTCCCAGCCGGGTGCGCAGCGGCCCCGCCGCCCGGCGGGCGTCACGGACCGACAGCGGCAGCGGGGTCCACCCCGCCACCCGGCCCAGCTCCACGACGGGCGGCGCGACGGACGACGTACGGAAGACCTCGGCGGGCGGGCCGGAGACGACCAGGCCGTCGCCCGGCAGGTGGATGACGCGGTCGGCGTACTGGACCACGCGCTCCAGGCGGTGTTCGGCGAGGAGCACGGTGACCCCGAGGTCGTGCACGAGCCGGGTGACGGCGGCCAGCACCTCCTCGGCCGCGGTCGGGTCCAGGGCGGAGGTCGGCTCGTCCAGGACCAGCACGCGCGGATGGGCGGTGAGCACCGAACCGATCGCCACCCGCTGCTGCTGCCCGCCCGACAGCTCGTGCAGCGCGCGGTGGCGCAGATCGGCGAGGCCGAGGAGGTCGAGGGTCTCCTCGACGCGCTTGCGCATGACGGCCGGCGCCACCGCCAGCTGCTCCATCGCGTAGGCGAGTTCCTCCTCGACCGTGTCGGTGACGAAACCGTCGAGCGGGTCCTGACCCACCACGCCGACCACGTCGGCGAGTTCACGGGGCGGATGCGAGGCCGTGTCCCGGCCGTCCACGAGGACCCGGCCGTACAGCGTGCCGCCGGTGAAGTGCGGGACGAGCCCGTTGACCGCCCCGAGCAGCGTCGACTTGCCGACCCCGGTGTGACCGACCACCAGACACAGCTCGCCCTCCTCCACGGTCAGGTCCACATCGCGCAGAACGGGTCCGGCCGCGCCGTCGTACTCGACGGTGACCTGGTCGAAGGTGATCACGTGGTTCCGGTTTCCTCGGTGCGCGGTACGGGGACGCGCGCGGCGGGCGGGGTCGGTGGCGGGGCGAGGAATCCGGCGGCCCCGGCCAGCAGGATCGCGGCGGCCGGGACCGGCGGGAGCGTCGGCCAGCTCAGCGGGTAGAGGGAGGGGTTGAGCGCGGCGGCGTCGAAACCCGCGTTGCCGAAGAGCAGGACGGCACAGACCACACCGCAGCCCGCCACCGCCCACTCGGGCAGGCGCCAGGGGTCGGGCCGGTAGGTGGTCCGGATGATCCGGCGCCCCCCCAGGCGCAGCCCGGCCACGCACAGCACCGTCCCGGCGCCCAGCGCGGGCAGGCCGAGCAGCGTGGGCGCGGTGGCGTCCAGCAGACCGTACGCCCCCGCGCACAGCCCGCACATGCCGAGCAGCATCAGGGCCCCGGTCAGCCGGCGGGAGGCCCTGGTGGCCGTCCCGGCCCGGCCGTACCCGCGCGAGTCCATGGCCGCGGCCAGCCGCAGCGAGCGCTCCAGGGCGTCCTCCAGGACGGGGACGACGATCCCGCGCAGCGCCCGCAGCCCCTTGCCGCGCCCGGCCCGCAGCCGCCGCGCCCGGTGCACCCGCTGGACGCTCTGCACCAGTTGCGGCGCGACGCTGAGGGAGACGGTGACCGCCACGCCCAGCTCGTACAGGGCGCCGGGCAGGATGCGCAGGGCCCGCTTGGGGTTGGCGAGCGTGTTGGCGGCGCCGACGCAGCAGAGCATGCAGGCCAGCCGGAGCCCGTCGGTCGCGGCCGACAGCAGCGCTTCGAGGGAGACCGGTCCGCCGATCTGGATGCCCGCGTACCAGTCGGGGGTCGGGAGGTGGGGCAGCGAGAAGAGGAAGTGGTCGTGCGGGGTGATGCCCGTCGCGAAGACCGCCCGGAAGACGACCCGGATCGCGACGACCGTGAGCGCCAGGTACAGGTAGTAGACGAAACCGCGCGCCCAGGGCGCCTCGGTACGGCGCAGGGTGATGACGTAGCCGAGGACGGCGAGGACGAGGAGGAGCAGCAGCGGGTTGTTGGTCCGGCTGACGGCGGTGGCCAGGGCCAGGGCCCAGATCCACCACGCCACCGGGTGCAGGGTGCGGGGCAGGCGACGGCCGCCCGCGTCCGGCGCGGAGCCGGACGTGGACGTACGCGCGGGCGCGGCCGGGGTGGTGCGTGACACGTGACCTACTCCGTACGGCGGCGGCGCTTGGCGGCATGGAGGGCGGCGCCGCCGATGAGCACCACCAGCGCTCCGGTGACGACGGCGGGCAGGAACGATCCGGCGTCGTGCGCGGCCTCGGCGGCCGGGGCCGCTTCGACGACCCGGGCACCCGGCGACGGCGCCGCACCCGCGCCGCCGGAGGCGGCAGGCCCGGGGGAGGAGGACTGCGGTGCGGACGGCGACGGACCGACCGGAACCGGTTCCGGGACCGGCGACGGGACGGCGGAGGACTCCGCGGGGGCGGGTGCCGGTACGGGAGGCACCGGCGCGGTCGGCCGCGGCGCGGGCCCGGTGTCCACGCCCGGCGCCAGCGGGTCCGCGGTCCTGGTCTCCCGCGGGGCCGGGGCCGGATCAGGTTTCCCGCCGTCCGCCGGCCGCGCGTTGTGGGCGCGCAACTGGTCCGGGGTGAGCGTGGGTCTGCCCCGGGTCCCCTCGACGTCGGTGGAACCGAAGACCCACAGATCGACACTGCCCGGCCCCGGCTTGTAGAGCATGGCGCCGAGCCGGCTGTACTCCCAGGTGTTCTGCCCGGGTCCCGCGTGCCAGTACGACCAGTACGCGGCGGCGGGCGGGGTCAGGACGCAGTCCTCCTGCTCCGGGGGCGGGTACTGCTTGCCGCCCTGGTGGCCGCTGTACCCGATCCGGCAGATGAACGCCGGGCCGTCGTGGCCCGTGCCGGTGGTCCGCCAGCCGCCCTGGTTGAGGAGCTCGTACCCGGTGGTGGGCGTGGTACCGCAGGAGCGGTAGACGGGGCCGCCCCAGCGGCTGAAGTCCACCGCGAGCACCACCCCCGAGGAGGTGGTGCACTGCCCCATCGGCTGCGGGGCCGCCCCGGCCGGGCCGGCGGTCGCGCCGAGCGCGGCGGCCGTCAGGACGAGCGCGGCCGAGCCGTTGCCGAGGGCGCGCGCGATCCGGGCCCTCATCGCTGCTCACCGGCCGCCGTACGGCGCCTGCGCGCGGCCAGGCTCACGCACCAGCCGCCGAGGACGAGGGCGCCCGAGGCGACGGCGAGGGCGCCGGCCCGGCCCCCGGTGGAGGCGAGCGGCCCGCCCCCGGGGCCTCCTGCGGCTCCGCCGGTGACACCGGTGACGTTCGTACCGCCTGTGCCGTTCGTGGCGCCCGGGGTCCCGCCCGTGGTCCCGCCGGGGGTCACGATGACCGGCGCGCCCGTGGAGGAGGACGGGGAGGGGCGCGGGGCGGACGCGGACGGCTCCGGGTCCGGCGTGGGCTGCGGGACGGTCCCGGTCAGGCTGCGGTGGAGCACCCCGAAGGAGATTCCGGTGGCGCCGCCGACGGCCTGGGTGGAGGCCCGCACGTCGGAGCCGCGCTGGCCCGCCGCCGCGATGTTGAAGCCGCCGTCCGGGTTCTGCTGCGAGGCCAGGAACCCCAGCGCCCCGGCGATCCGCGCACCGTACTTCGGCACGTCCAGGGAGAGCGCCTGCACGGCCAGGGCCGCGGAGTTCACCGAGTCGCCCGCGGCGCCGGGGAAGCCGCCGTTCGCGAGCTGCCGGGAGGCGATCCAGGCGAGCGCGGTGTCCACGGCGCCCTGCGCCTTCGCGTCGGGGACCAGGTCGAGGGCCATGGCGGCGATCGCGGTGGAGTCCACGTCGGAGTCGCCCGTGGACGGGATCTGGCTCGGCCAGGCTCCCGTGGACTGCTGGAGACCGGCCAGGTACGCGACCGGTGCGGTGGCGGCCCGCCTCTCGCCCGCCCGCAACTGCGCCGTGACGCCCAGCGCCTGCCCGAACACCGAGGGCGTGTAGGAGTAGTTGCCCGGCGCCGCGCACCTGCGGTCCGGCTTCTCGCTGGGCGCCGTGCAGATGCCCTTGTCCAGGGCGGCGATCAGGTCCTGGCCGCCGAAGGCGCGCGGGTCGCGGCCGACGGTCTGGGCCAGCAGGGCGGTCTTGCCGATCGACCCGCCGCCCGCGGTCCTGCGGCCGACACCGGTCCAGTCGTGGACCCCGCGGCCCGTGCCGTCCTTGCCGCCCTTGTCGAGGAAGTCCACGACGGCGCGCAGCCTGTTGTCGTCGCGGCCGGTCGCGGCCAGCGCGTAGGCGCCGTCGATCGTGAGACCGAAGTCGGCGAAACCCGGGCTGGACTCGTAGTACCGGCCCTGCTTGAGGACCGGGCCGGTGAGGTAGGTGACACCCCGCCCGAGATCGGGACGCTCACCGGCCGGGACGGTCGGCGCAGTGGTGGGAGGCGTCGTGGGCGGGCCGGTCGGGGGTGTGGTCGGCGGGTCGGTGGGCGGAGTCGTCGGAGGCGTCGTGGGCGGCCGGGTCGGTTCGGGGGTCTTCGTGGTCAGGGTGACCAGGCTGGTGTCCCGGCCCGCGAGGACGGCCGTGGTCGTGGGGTAGAAGGCCGGGTCCGGGAGCCCCTCCTCGAAGCCGAAGCCGCCGTCCGTGAGCTGCTGCCCGGAGAGCCAGGAGACGGCCGCGTCGGCCCGGACGGTGTCGCCGAGGGCCCGCAGGGCCTGGGCCGCGTAGGCGGTGGCGATGACGGAGCCCGTGGTGGCGTCCGTGTAGCCGGGGAAACCGCCGTCGGGGCGCTGGGCCAGCGTGAGGTAGCTCCGGGCCTTCGACACCGTCGCGTCCTGCCCGCCCGCGTGCCGCAGCACGAGGGAGACGAGCGCGGTGGTCGCCGGGTCCGGGTCACAGTTCTCGCCCGGCCGGATCAGGAGGGAGGTGATGCCGCCGTCCGCGCACTGGAGCTGGGTCAGCCGGGTCACGGCCTCGGCCGGCGGGGTGACGCCCGCGCGCAGGACGGCCAGCAGGGCCAGCGCCTGGCCGTCCGCGTGGCCCGCGTCCAGGAAGTCGCCCTTGCCGGTGCAGCCGGGCGTGGACCCGCTCTCCGGGCCGGCGGGACAGACGTTCTTCACCAGGTCGCCGATCAGGTCGCGTCCGCCGAAGGCGCGCGGGTCGCCCCCGGTGACCTCGGCGAGCAGCGCGAGGCGGCCGGCGGCGTTCGCGTCGGGTGCCCGGTCCGGGCCGGCCGGGTAGGCGTACGCGTCGGTCTCCGCCGCCAGGAAGGCGGTGATCCGGTCGAGGGCCGGGCTCCCGCCCTCCGCCGCGGCCAGCGCGTAGGCGGCCTCGGTGGTGAGGAAGTGGTGGGGGGCGTCCGCGCCCTCGTCGACGACGCGTTCGCCGTCGGTGAGCCGTCCCGTCAGCCACCGGGCGGCGGCGGGGACGTCGATCTCGCGGCCCGGGACGGGCGGCCCGGGGGTGGGGCTGGTCGTGGGGTCCGGCCCGGGGGCGTCGCCGCCCGCGCGCACCTGGTCGGGGGTGAAGGAGGGCCTGCCCGTCGACCCGCCCACATCGGTGCCGCCGAACACCCAGGCGTCGACGTCGCCGTCCTTCGGCACGCGGTCCATGGCGCCGTACCGGCTGTAGCTCCAGTCGGCCTGGCCCGGGGAGGCCACCCAGTACGACCAGTAGGCCGTGGCCTGCGGGGTGAGGACGCAGTCCTCCTCGTCGGGGGTCGGGTACCGCGTCCCGGCGGCGAAGGGGCCGTAGCCGATGCGGCAGATGAAGGCGGGGCCGTCGTGCTCGGTGCCCGTGGTGCGGAACCCGGCCTCGTGGAGCAGTTCGTAGCCGGTGGTCGGCGTCGGGTCGCAGCCCCGCTCGACCTTGCCGCCGAAGGGGCCGAAGTCGACGGCGACGACCGCGCCCCGCGTCGCCGTGCACGGGTCGAGGGGGTCGGCGGCGGCCGGTGTCACTGTGACGAAGGCAACGCCCGTGCCGAAGGTGAGGAGTACCGCCGCTACGAGGCACGGCCATCGCCGCCCGCCCCTGCGCCGGACTGTCTGCTCTGCGGTACCCACCACGGCCCCTCGTGTCGTCCGGGCGGGCAGAGCGTGGCACATCGGGCCCCCGCGCACGGCGGATGCCGTGGGGGAGCCGGTCGGACCACGCCGTAGTCCGCGACGGCGTTCTCTCGCTGTATGAGCTGCATGACCTGACTCCAGGCATTCCGGCTCGCCCGCACTCTGTACGGGCACACGGTTGCGGGTCAGCGCCGGATTCAGACCGGCTTCCCCTGGAGTTGAGTGCTTATCAGACGGAGTGAAACACGCGGCCGAAGACAGCGTCAAGGTGGCCGGAACCCCACCCGCCGCCACGGGCCCGGGGCCTGCGGGCAGGCTGGCGCGCCCATGATCCCTCCGGTAGCGTCCGGGGCTGCCACGTGGGGGAACCCGGTGCGAATCCGGGGCTGACGCGCAGCGGTGTGGGAACGGCAGGGGGCCGTTCACCGAGCCCGAATGCCCAGGCGGCAGTGATCGAAGGAAGCCGTACCACGCGTTCGGACGGCGGCCACCGCCTCCGGAGCCGCGGCTGCGGCGGGGTGTGTCCGGCCGTCCCTCAGCTCAGGAGCAGGCCATGTCCCGTCCCCGTACCGCCCGTCGCGCCGCACTGGCGATACCCGCCGTCCTCGGCGCTTTCGCGCTCACCGTGCCGCCCGCCGCGGCCACCTCCTCGCCCGCGCAGATCGCGACCTCGAAGACCAACGGCGTCTCCTACCTCAAGTCCCTCCAGGCCGCCGACGGTTCGTACGCGGGCTCCGGTCTCTCCAACGAGTGGGCCTTCAGCGTCTTCGCCGCCGCGGGCACCGCCGCGGTGGACGTCACGCCCGGCGGCGACGCGACCAAGAACGCGCGCACCGTCTACCGGAACCTGCTGTCCGGCGCGGGCTGGCCCTCCGCCACCCCGGTCGTCACCGACTACGAGCGCGGTGCGCTCAACGCGTACGCCGCCGGGATCGACCCGGCCCGCGTCTCCGCCTCCCGCAACCTCGTCGCCGACGTCTACGGCTACTGGCAGAACGCCGAGGCGGGGTACTTCGGCCCGTCCGGGAACTACAACGGCACGGTCTTCGCGGCCCTCTCCCTGGGCGGGGCCCGGACGCAGACCGGCGGGCAGCGCGTGCCGCAGGCCCTGCTCGACTCGATGACCACCCGCATCCGCGCCAACCAGCACAACGACGGCGGCTGGAACTTCAGCAAGGCCGAGGGCAACCCGGCCGCGCTGGCCTCGGCGAGCGACATCGACATGACGGGCGCCTCGATGGCGGCCCTGTGCGTCTCGGGCGTGCCCGCCACCGACGCGGACATCGTTCAGGCCAAGGCGTTCCTCAAGAGCAAGCTGGTGGCCGGCACCGGCGCCCTCAACGGGATGTTCGGCGCGAACACGAACTCCAACGGCTGGGCCGTCTCCGGCCTCAACGCCTGTGGCATCAACCCGCAGACCGGCGACTTCCTCACCTCCATGGGCAGGACCCCGGTCGACTTCCTGATCGCCCAGCAGTTCAAGCCGGGCGGCGGCTTCAAGTACCTGCCGAGCGACACCTCGCCCTCCGCCTACGCCTCCATCGACGGCCTGCGCGCCGTCACGGGCGGCGGTTTCACCTCGGCGCCCCCGGTCCCGGTGACGGCCGGTGCCGCACGGTGGGCGGCCGAGAGCGCGTTCACCCCCGGTACGGCGTCCAAGCTGGCCCTGACCGTGGACGACGGGGCCGGCGGCCTCAAGGTCTGCTCGGTCACCGTCACCCCGACCGGCGCCACGACCACGCTCGGCGAGGTCCTCACCGCCGCCACCACGGCCGCGACGCCGTCCGGCTGCGTCACCGGGGTGACGCCGTCCTCGGGCGGCTCCGGCGCCGTCACCGCCGTCAACGGCAAGGCCAACAGCGGTGCTTCGACCTGGAAGGTCAGCATCGACGGCTCCGCCTTCGCGGGCGCGGACCGCTCCACGGCCGTCGCCGTGGGTGACACCATCGCCCTGCGCCGGGGCGTCTGACCCCTGGCCGGGAGGGACGTACACCGGCCGGGAGGGACACCCGCCACCGCGTCCCTCCCGGCCCGGCCGCCTCTCCCGGCCCGGCCGCCTCTCCCGGCCCGGCCGCCTCTCCCGGCCCGGCCGCCTCTCCCGGCCCGGCCGTTCGGCCCGGCCCGTCATCCGTTCGAGCGAACCGGCGGCCGGCGGCCCAACCGGCCCGGCGGATGCGACGAAGACCCAGGTGAGGGACCGGCCCGGCCGGTCCCCCGGAAACGGTCCGCGGTCCCGCGGACCGGTACTCATCTGTGGAGGCACCCATGTCCCGTGTACTCAGGAGCGCGGCGCTCGCGCTGGCGGCAGCCGCCGCGGTCGTCGGCGGCGCCCCGGCGGCCTCGGCCGACGCGGGGGCGCAGGGCCTCGCCGCGTACTCGCCGGGCGTGGCGTCGGGCAACCTCGTCCAGATCCCGGTGCACGTGCCGGTCAACGCCTGCGGGAACACGATCGGCCTGATCGGCCTGCTGAACCCCTCCTTCGGCAACGTCTGCGTCAACAGCTGACGCCCACCCCGCCTCCGGCCCGCCGCCGTTAACGGGGCGGCGCGGGCCGGAAGGTCCCCCGACACGCGCCGGTAACGGCCGCGCCGGGGGCCCGGCCGCGGGTGGCGGTTTCGGCGCCGCCACCCGCGGTACACCCCTTCCTTGTCTCTTTCCTTCCCCCCTCCTTCTCCCTTCCTTCTCTCCCGACCGTTGTTGCACATGTCTTGCAACAACGGGCCCCGGACCCTTTCGGCCCAGTGGACCGCCCTCGTGTCGCGAGAAGATCCGGCGCCGCGATCTTGGCCCCTCCACCGCCGTCACCAGCGGGTTCGGGGGAGCGGTCGCCACGAACGGGGCACCACCGCCCCGTGAGGTGGCCACCGGGACACCACCCGACGTGCTTGTCTGCCGCTGCGCAGCGATGCGTGGTGGTGTGTCCCGGCCCGGCAGTCCCGTTGCCTTGCCTGCCGGAGGGGACAGTGCGAGTCCGCTCGCCGCGGTGCCGACCGTTCTTCCACCCCCCCACACCCGTCTTCCCTCCGCGCCGCCCCCGGGCCGCACAGGGGAGACCACCGTTGGAAGGAACCCTGTGAAGGCAACCCCGGCCGGGCCCCGTTCGCGACGAGTCCTCGACCACTCCCTCCTGGTGCTCGGCGCCGGCGCCCTGGCGACCGGCATGGGCCTGCTGACCCTCGCACCGGGCATCAGCGCGGCCTCCAGCCACCGCGAGGCACCGCTCATCGCCGGTGACCCCCGCGCGGACAACACGGACGTCTACGCGTTCACCAGTCCCGACCGCCCCGACACGGTCACCCTCCTCGCGAACTGGATTCCGTTCGAGGAACCGAACGGCGGCCCCAACTTCTACGCCTTCGGCGAGGACCTCCGCTACAACATCAAGATCGACAACAACGGTGACGGGGTCTCGGACACCACCTACACCTGGCGCTTCACCAACAAGGTCCGTGACGCGGCCGGCCAGTTCCTCTACAACACCGGACCGGTCACCTCCCTGACCGACCCGGACCTGAACTTCCGCCAGGTCTACGACCTGGTGGTCTCCCACGGCGCCGAGAGCAAGGTCCTGCTCTCCGGAGTGCCCGCCGCCCCCTCCCGCGTCGGCAACGCCTCCATGCCCGACTACGGTTCCCTGCGCGCCCAGGCCGTCCGCACCCTCCCCGGCGGCGGCAAGACCTTCGCCGGACAGGCGGAGGACCCCTTCTTCGCGGACCTGCGCGTCTTCGACCTCCTGTACGGCGGCAACCTCTCCGAGCGCGGCCAGGACACCCTGGCCGGGTACAACGTCAACTCCGTCGCCCTCCAGATCCCCAAGAGGGAACTCGCGCTCAAGGGGAACGCCACCCGCAACCCGGTGATCGGCGTGTGGTCGACCACCGAACGCCAGGGCGTGCAGGTCGCCGACTCCCGCACCGCGCACGCCCCGTGGAAGCAGATCTCACGCCTGGGCAACCCCCTGGTCAACGAGGTCGTCGTCCCGCTCGCGTACAAGGACGCCTTCAACACCCTCAACCCGGACCAGGACCGCACCGTCAAGCCGGTGGTCGACAAGGTCTACGACCCGGTCCTGCCCAAGCTCATCCAGCAGGTCTACGGCGTCCCCGCCCCGGCCACCCCCCGGGCCGACCTCGCCGAGATCTTCCTGACCGGCATCTGCAAGGCGTGCGGGCCGATCAAGGCCGACCTCAACGCGCACCGCCTCAACCAGGACGCCCGCCCGAAGGACATCGTCCCCGCCGAGGAACTCCGCCTGAACCTGGCCGTACCGCCCACCGCCCGGCCCAGCAGGCTCGGCGTCCTCGCCGGTGACCTGGCCGGCTACCCCAACGGCCGCCGCCTGACCGACGACGTCATCGACATCTCCCTCCAGGCCGTCGAAGGCGCCGCCCAGACCGGACAGCTCGTCCCCGCCCTCGCCGCCGGAGACAAGGTCGACGCCAACGAGGTGCCCTTCGCCACGGCCTTCCCCTACCTGGCCCTGCCGCACACCAAGTCCGTCAACAGCGGCCCCGGCGGCTCCGACACCGTCCGGCAGTCGTCGCTGAAGCCCTCCCACGCCGCCGGGATCGGCGCCGCGGGTCTCGCCCTCCTCGGCGCCGGCGCGCTGCGCCTGCGCCGCCGCGCCAGGACCAGCTGACGCCGGAACCGAGACGGACGGTCACCGGTGCCCGGCCCCTCCCCGGGCCGGGCACCGGTGACCACCGACAGGGGAGAACACCTCATGCACCCGGACGACCCCGGACCCGGACCGGACCCCGTCCCGCCCCCGCCGCCGCGCACCCGCGGACGGCTGCGCGGCGCCTTCGCCGCCCTGGCCCTGGGCGCGGTCATGTTCACCGTGGGAGCCGTCGGCCTGGACCCGCCCGGCCCTCGCCCCCCGGACACGGCCGCCCCCACCGGCTCCCCGGCCCGGTCCCGCGACCCGGCCCAGGCCCTGCGGGAGCGGGTGGCCCGGCTGCCCCGGGACGCGGGCGCCTGGGCCGCCCTGGGCATGGCCTACGTCCAGCAGGCCCGCACCACGGCCGACCCCGGCACCTACACCCGGGCCGAACGGGCCCTGCACCGCTCCCTGTCCGTCCGGCCGGACGGCAACACGGCCGCGGAGACCGCCACGGCCGCGCTCGCGGCGGCCCGCCACGACTTCCCCACCGCCCTCACCTGGGCCCGCCGCGCCACCACCACCGACCCGTACAGCGCGACGGCCTTCGGCGCCCTCGCCGACGCCCTCACCCAGCTCGGCCGCTACGAGGAAGCCTCCCGGGCCGTGCAGCGCATGAACGACCTGCGCCCGGACGCCTCCGCGCTGGCCCGCGCCTCCTACGCCTTCGAGCTGCGCGGCGACACCGCCCGCGCCCGCACGCTCATGGAACGCTCCCTCACCGCCGCCGCCACCCCCGCCGAACGCTCCTTCGCCCACGCCTGCCTGTCCGCCCTCGCCCTCCAGGACGGCGACGCCGCCCGCGCCCTGGCCCAGGCGGTACGAGGACTGCGCGAGGACCCGCAGGACCCGGCCCTCCTCGAAGCCCGCGCCCGCGCCCACGCCGCCCTGGGAGAGAACCGGCAGGCCGTCGACGCCTACGAGGCCGCCCTCGCCGTCGCCCCGCTGCCCCACTACCTCCTGGGCCTCGGCGAACTCCAGCAGTCCCTGGGCCACCCGGACCGGGCCGAGGCCGCGTACGAGGTCCTGCGCGCGCAGGAGACCGTACGCCGGGCCGGGGGCGAGGCCCCGGCCGACACCGACGCGATCCTCTTCGAGGCCGACCACGCAAGCCCCGGACGGGCGGTGACGATGGCCCGGGAGACCCTGCGGACCCGCCCGTTCCTCGCGGTCCACGACGCCTACGGCTGGGCCCTGCACCGGGCCGGACGCGACGAGGAGGCCCTCGCCCACGCCGACGAGGCCCTGGCCCAGGGCACCCGGGACACCCTCTTCCACTACCACCGCGCGGCGATCCACCACGCCCTCGGCGACGAGGACGCGGCCCGCCGCGACCTCGGGGCGGCCCTGCGCGGCGCGCCCCGCTTCCCTTCCCCGCACGCCGCCGCGGCGCGTGCCCTGCTCCAGCGGATCGACGGCACCCCATGAACCCCACCCCGCGCCGCGCGGCGCTCACCGCGGTCTCGGCCGCCCTGGTCACCGCCGCCTGCCTGCCCCCGGCCACCGCCGCCCAGCACCACCCCCTGGGCAACTTCACCGTCAACTACCACACCGGCCTCACCCTGTACCCCGACCGCGTCGAGGCGACGGTGATCGTCGACCGCGCCGAGATCGCCACCGTCCAGGAACGCCCCCGCGTCGACACCGACCACGACGGCGAGACCACCCCCGCCGAGCGCCGGGCGTACGCCCGCACCGCATGCGAGGACCTCGCCGGACGACTCCACGTGGACACCGGGGGGAAACCGCTGCGCTGGCGGCCCTCCTCGGCCGCCCTCGGCCACGAACCCGGCGAAGCAGGCCTCAGCACCAGCCGCCTCACCTGCGCCTGGACCGCGCCCGCCGACCTCTCCCGGGCCGCCGCCGTCGACCTGAGCACCGCCTACGACACCCGCCGCATCGGCTGGCGCGAGATCACCGTCCGGGGCCGGGGCCTGCGGATCACCGGTACCGCCCTGCCCGCCGTCTCACCCACCGGCGAACTGCGCCGCTACCCGCAGGACCCGTCGGCCCGCCCCCTCGACCAGCACTCCGCGAGCCTGCGCACCGAGCCAGGGACCGGCACCGGTGACGGTGACGGCGGCGCTGGCGGGTCCGCCGAGCCCGGGGCCCTCGCCGCGGGGAGCGCGGCGCTGCCCGCGGCGGGCTGGGTCCGCCAACGGCTCGACGAGGTCGCCGCGCTCTTCGACTCGCTGGTCGGCGCCCGCGAACTCACCGTGCCCGTCGGGATGCTGGCCCTGCTGCTGGCCCTCGTCCTCGGCGCCTCCCACGCGGTGCTGCCCGGACACGGCAAGACCCTCATGGCCGCCTCCCTCGCGGGCCGGCGCGGCACCCGGCGCGACGCGCTCACCGTCGGCGCCACGGTGACCCTCACCCACACCGCCGGGGTCCTCGTCCTCGGCCTCGCCCTGCCCGCCGCCACCCACCTGGCCGGGGAATCGGTCCTCACCTGGCTCGGCGCCGCGAGCGGAGTGCTCGTCACCGGCATCGGACTCCGGCTGCTCACCCTGGCCCTGCGGGGCCGCCCCTCCCACGGCCACCACCATCACCACGACGGAACCCACGGACACGAGCACCACCATCACGGCCACGGCCACGGCCACCGTCATGACCACGACGACCCGCACGAGCACCCGCACCCGCACACCCCTTCCGTCCCCGCCCCCGTCCCCGTCCCCGCCCACCCGCACCCGACGGCCGGGGCGGGCGCCGTGGCCACCCTGGACCGGCCGGAGACCACCGCCCATGCCGCGGCGCCCGCCACCGCCGCGCCCGCCCCGGTGATCCCCTCGCCCCGGCGCGCGGGCCGGGGCGGGCTCATCGGCATGGGCGTCGCCGGGGGACTCGTCCCGAGCCCCTCCGCGCTCGTCGTCCTCCTCGGCGCCGTCGCCCTGGGCCGCACCGCCTTCGGCGTCCTCCTCGTCCTCGCCTACGGCCTGGGCATGGCCGCCACCCTCACCCTGGCCGGCCTCCTCCTCGTCCGGCTGCGGTCGCACCTCGGGGCCCGCCCGTGGACCAGGGCCGTCCGTGCCCTCCCCGCCCTGCGCGGACTCGCCCGCACGGGCCCGGCCGCCACCGCGCTCCTCGTCGTCCTCGTCGGCCTGGGCCTCACCGCGCGGGCCGTCCTCGGCGCCGGGTAGCCCGGGCCCGAGGGCGCTCCGTCCCGGGGTGAGGTATCTCTAAGACATGGATCTTCCCGACTTTCCGGACTTCTCGGATGTTCAGGACTTCGCCGACGCGGACCGCGGATTCGTGGCCGCCGCCTCACCCGCCGTGGTGCGGGCGGCGGACGGCCGCGTGGTCTGGGACAACGACGCCTACGCCTTCCTGGACGGCGACTGCCCCGACACCGCCAGCCCGAGCCTGTGGCGCCAGAGCCGACTGGCCGCGCGGCAGGGCCTGTACGAGGTCACCGAGGGCATCTACCAGGTCCGCGGCTTCGACCTGTCCCACATGACCCTGGTCGAGGGGGACAGGGGCGTCGTCGTCATCGACCCGCTGATCTCCGCGGAGACCGCCGCGGCGGCCCTGGCGCTCTACCGTGAGCACCGCGGCCCCCGGCCGGTCACCGCACTGGTCTACACCCACTCCCACGTCGACCACTTCGGCGGCGCCCGGGGCGTGCTGCCCCACGGCCACGACCCCGTCCCCGTCGTGGCCCCCGCCGGATTCCTCGAACACGCCGTCTCCGAGAACGTCTACGCGGGCGCTGCCATGACCCGCCGCGCGGTCTACATGTACGGCTCGGAACTGCCCAAGGCCCCCGACGGCCAGATCGGCGCGGGCCTGGGCCAGACCACCTCGGGCGGCACCGTCACCCTGATCCCCCCGACCCTGGACATCACCGCCACGGGCCAGGAGGAGACGCTCGACGGCGTACGGATCGTCTTCCACCTCACCCCGGGCACCGAGGCCCCGGCCGAGATGAACTTCTACTTCCCCGCCCACCGCGCGCTGTGCATGGCCGAGAACGCCTGCCACACCCTGCACAACATCCTGACCCTGCGCGGTGCCCTCGTCCGCGACGCCCGGGTCTGGGCCCGCTACCTGGACGAGGCCCTCGTCCTCTTCGGCGCCGACAGCGACGTCGCCTTCGCCTCGCACCACTGGCCCACCTGGGGCACCGACCGGATCGCCGCCTTCCTCAGGTCCCAGCGCGACCTGTACGCCTACCTCCACGACCAGACCCTGCGGATGCTCAACCGGGGCCTGACCGGGCCGGAGATCGCCGAGGAGATCGAACTGCCCCCGGCGCTGCGGGGCTGGTCCGGACGCGGCTACTACGGTTCCGTCAGCCACAACGTCAAGGCGGTCTACCAGCGGTACATGGGCTGGTTCGACGGGAACCCCGCGCACCTGTGGGAACACCCGCCGGCCGAGCAGGCCAGACGGTACGCCGACCTCGCGGGCGGCATCGAGCCCCTGATCATCGAAGGACTCGCCTACGCCGAACGCGGCGACCTACGCTTCGCCGCGACCCTCCTCAACCACGCGGTCTTCGCCCAGCCCGGCCACACCGGGGCCCGGCTGGCCCTGGCCGGGGTCTACGAACAGCTGGGGTACGGGGCGGAGAACGGCACCTGGCGCAACTTCTACCTCATGGGCGCCCTCGAACTGCGCGGCGCCGTCCGCGCCGGCGTCCTGGACATGAGCAACCCCGAGATGTCCGCGGCCCTGACCGTGGACCAGGTCCTCGACTCCCTCGCGGTCCGCGTCGACGGCCCCCGCTGCTGGGACGTCTCCCTGGCCGTCGACCTCGAACTGACCGACCTGGACCGCACCTGGCGCCTGGAGCTCTCCCACGGCGTGCTCATCCACCGCAGCCGCCCCTCCGCCCGGCCCACCCCCGGCGAGACCCCGGCCGAACTGACCCTGACCCTCACCAGGCCCCAGCTCCTGGCGGTCCTGGCCGGCCAGGAACCCGACTCCGTCACCCGCACCGGCGACCCCACCGCGCTGGCCCGGCTGACCGCCGTGCTCGACACCCCCGGACCCGACTTCCCCGTCGTCACCCCCTGACCCCTCCCCGCACCGTACGGTCCCCGCCGCGCGGGGGACCGTACGGGCCCGTCCCCGACCGGAAGGAGGCCGGATGCCGACACCGGGGAAGGCCGCCGCCCGGACGGGCACCCGCGGCCGGCCGCCGAAGCCGCTCTTCAGGCGCCCGAGGCGGGAGGCGCGCCGCGGCCTCGCCCAGCTCCTGTGCGCCCTCGGGGGCTTCGGCCTGGGCCTGCTGGCCGCCGCCGTGGACGGGGGACCGCAGGTCGGGACGGACCGGGCGGTGGGGCTGGTGTTCACCATCGGGTTCGGCGTCATCAGCCTGGTGAGCATCATCTACTCGATGCTCTTCCTGGTCGTGCAGTTCTCGGCCAGTGCCTTCTCCCCGCGGCTCGTCCTGTTCCGGGACGCGCCGATCGTCCGGCGGACCTTCGCCTTCGCGATCGGCGTCTTCGTCTTCTGCGTGACCGCGGGTCTCGCCACCGGCGCCAGGGAGACGGTCTCGGCGTCGCTGCCCCTGGTCGCGGTGCTGCTCGCCCTGGTGGCCCTCGGCTTCATGCGCGCCCTCCAGACCCGGGCCTTCGCCTCGATCCAGCTCGCGCACTCGCTGGCGGCGATCGCGGGCCGGGCCCGTCGCGTGACCGACGTGCTGTACACCGAGCCGTACCGGGCCCGGGAACCGCCGCCCGGCCCCGGCCCCCGCTCCGGCCCCGTCGTCACCGTGCGCTGGGGCCACGGGCCCGCCGTGTTCCAGCAGGTCGACGTGGCCGCGCTCGTCACGGCCGCCGGGAAGCACGACAGCGTCGTCGTCCTGCGGCCCGCCATCGGCGACACCCTCTTCGCGGGCACCGTCCTGGCGGAGATCGACGGCCCGCTGCCGGAGCGCGTCCTGAGGGCCGCGGTCCTGACCGGGCGGGAACGCGCCTTCGCACAGGACACCGAACTCCCGTTCCGGCTGCTCGCGGACATCGCGCTCCGGGCGCTCTCGCCCGCGGTCAACGACCCCGCCACCGCCGCCCAGGCCCTCGACCACCTCGAAGACCTGCTGATCCGGCTCGCCGACCGCGATCTCGACGCCCGCCGGGTCACCGACGGGCAGGGCGCCGTACGCGTGGTCGTCACCCTGCCCGGCTGGGAACGCCTCGTGCGGACCGCCCTCGACGACCTGATGGTCTCCGCCACCGGCTCACCGCTGGTGCTCGCCCGGCTCCGGGCGGCCCTCGGGCGGCTCCTGCGCGCCTGCCCCGGCCCGCGCCGCCCGATGATCGAGGCCCGGCTCCGCTGGGTCGAGGCGCGGGGAAGGGAGCACCACCCGCTCTTCTGGGACCCGCTCCCGCCCTGAGGGGCGCGCGCGGGCCGCCGCCGCGATGCATTCGAGTTGTTCGATACGTGTGAACGGCGTCGCCTTTCAGCCTGCTCGAACTCTTGTGCGCCGGGCCGTTCCCGGTGAAAGGGAAACTCCTCCACCCGGTCGATTGTGCGCACTCGACCTCAAGTAGTTCCGGCGGTACGCTCCTCGGCGACAGCGCTGTCCGCTGTCCACTGTCCAGGCGTGCGGAAAGGCGGTGACACGGTATGAAGGACCTTCAGGGCCCCGCGGAACTCACCCGCCGCCGCCATGTCGACCTCGTCCGCGTCTCCAGCGCCCTGTGTCGCCCCACCTGCTGAAACACCGCCCCCTGCGGCCCACGCGCCGAACCACCGGAACCGGCCCCCGCCTCCCTCGCGCCGCCCTTTCCCGGGATTTCGCCGCCCTTTTCCTCCTGCTCCCCTCCCGGGCCGCCGATTTCACGCATTCTTCATGAATGTGGTTCCGCGGCCGGAGGGGCCCGGTGAATCCCGACCGACTTTCCGCACCCCAGGAGTTTCCGCATGCCCCTCCTGCCCACCGCCGAACCGCTGCGCTTCGCCTATTGGGTGCCCAATGTCAGTGGTGGCCTGGTCACCAGCACGATCGAACAGCGCACCGACTGGGGGTACGACTACAACCGCGAACTGGCCGTGCTCGCCGAGAACAACGGCTTCGACTACGCCCTGAGCCAGGTCCGCTACATGGCGAGCTACGGCGCCGAGTACCAGCACGAGTCGACCAGCTTCAGCCTCGCCCTGCTCCTCGCGACCGAGCGGCTCAAGGTCATCGCCGCCGTCCACCCAGGGCTGTGGCACCCCGGCGTCCTGGCCAAACTGGGCGCCACCGCCGACCAGCTCTCGCACGGCCGCTTCGCCGTCAACGTCGTCAGCGGCTGGTTCAAGGACGAGTTCACCGCCCTCGGCGAACCCTGGCTGGAGCACGACGAACGCTACCGGCGCTCGGAGGAGTTCATCCGCGCGCTGCGCTCCGTCTGGACCGAGGACCACGCCGAACTGGCCGGGGACTTCTACCGGATCAGGGACTTCACCCTCAAGCCCAAACCGCTCACCGCCCCCGGCCGCCCGCACCCCGAGATCTTCCAGGGCGGCAACTCGACCGCCGCCCGGGCCATGGCGGGCCGCGTCTCCGACTGGTACTTCAGCAACGGCAAGGACTTCGACGGGGTGAGCGAACAGCTCGCCGACGTACGGGCCTCCGCGACGGCGGCCGGCCGCCGGGTCCGCTTCGGGCTCAACGGCTTCCTGATCGCCCGCGACACCGAGGCCGAGGCGCGCGAGGTGCTGCGCGAGATCGTCGCCAAGGCCGACACCGCGGCCGTCCGCGGTTTCGGCGCCGCCGTACGGCAGGCCGGCCGGTCGGCCGCCGACGGCAAGGGCATGTGGCAGGACTCCTCCTTCGAGGACCTCGTCCAGTACAACGACGGCTTCCGGACCGGGCTGATCGGCACCCCGGAACAGATCGCCGAACGCATCGTGGCCTACAAACGGCTCGGCGTGGACCTGCTGCTCCTCGGCTTCCTGCACTACCTGGAGGAGGTCGAGTACTTCGGCAGGCGCGTCCTGCCCCTCGTCCGTGAACTGGAGGCACGGCTCCCGGACACCGCGCCCGAACCCGCCACCGCCCCGGCCTGACCTCGCCCCGCCCCGACCGAACCCGCCCCGACCGAACCCGACCCGACCCCGAACCCGACCCGACCCCGAACCCGACCCCGGAACAAGGAGCCCTCCGTATGAGCATCACCGCACCGGCCGACTGGACGACCCTGCCCGCGCCCGCCGACGCCGCCGGATGGATCGCGCGCGCCGCCGAGGTGGGCGCCGTCCTCGCCACCGACGCCGCCGCCCGCGACCAGGCGGGCGCGACCCCGTACGCCGAGATCCGGCTCCTCAAGGAGTCCGGCCTCGTCACCCTGCTCGGACCCGTCGCCCACGGCGGCGGAGGCCAGGACTGGACCACCGCCTACCGGGTGGTCCGCGAAGTCTCCAAGGCCGACGGGTCGATCGGCCAGCTCCTCGGCTACCACTACCTGTGGAACTGGGCCGCCCGGCTGGTCGGCACCCCCGCGCAGTGGGACCACGTCGAGGCCGAGGCCGCCCGCAACCGCTGGTTCTTCGGCGGCGCGGTCAACCCGCGCGACAAGGACGTGGTGGTGCGCGAGGAGGGCGAGGCCCGCGACACCCTCGTCTTCACCGGCCGCAAGAGCTTCTCCACCGGCAGCAAGGTCTCCGACGTCACCGTCCTGGAAGGCGTCCTGGACGGCACCGACCAGCACATCTTCGCCATCGTCCCCTCCGACAGCGAGGGCCTCACCTTCCACGACGACTGGGACAACATCGGCCAGCGCCTCACCGAGAGCGGCGGTGTGAGCATCGACGGCGTCCGCGTCCCCTGGGCCGCGGCGGCCGGCTACACCGACAAGACGTTCACCCCGCGCGTCTACAACACCCTCAACGTCCCCACCATCCAGCTCGTGTTCATCAACTTCTACCTCGGCATCGCCGCCGGCGCGCTGGAGACCGCCGCCACCTACACCCGCACCAAGACCCGCCCCTGGCTCCACGGCGGCCACGACCGCGCCGTCGACGAGCCCTACGTCATCGACGTCTACGGGGAACTCACCGCCAAGCTCTGGCAGGCCGAGGCACTGGCCGACCGGGTCGCCGAGGAAGGACAGCGGCTGCACGCCGACCCCGACGCGATCACCGCCCGCGACCGCGGCGAGTTCGAGGTGCGGGTCGCCGCGGCGAAGGCCGTCACCACCGAGGTGGCGCTGGAGATCACCAGCCGCATCTTCGAGGTCACCGGAGCCCGCTCCACGGCGAGCTCCGAGGGCCTCGACCGCTTCTGGCGCAACATCCGCACCCACAC
Organism: Streptomyces sp. NPDC051567; assembly: GCF_044454165.1. Classification (NCBI taxonomy): domain Bacteria; kingdom Bacillati; phylum Actinomycetota; class Actinomycetes; order Kitasatosporales; family Streptomycetaceae; genus Streptomyces; species Streptomyces sp. NPDC051567. The sequence goes on from NZ_JBITDK010000010.1 coordinate 202,018, forward strand.
GCTCCACGACCCGGTGGCGTACAAGCGGCGCGAGGTCGGCCGCTACGTCCTCACCGGCGAACTCCCCGAGCCCACCTGGTACTCCTGACCCACACGCCCCACCCCGTACCGTCCACCCGCGTCGGCGGCCCCGGTGTGCCGGTGCCGCCGACGCGCGCGTGTGCGCGGGAGCGTCAGTCCAGCGGGCGGGCGGTGTACCCGGCCTCCGCGACGGCCGCGACGACGGCGGCCGGATCGACCGGGCCGTCGCACTCCACGACGGTGCGCCCCTTGCGGACGTCGGTGGTGCAGGACACCACCCCGGGCACCTCCTCGACCTCGTCGTCGATCAGCAGGCCACAGCTTCCGCAGTGCATGCCCGTGACGGCGAACTCCCTGCGCGTGGTGGTGCTCACGTGGTGCTCCCTGAGGTGGTGAAGGTGATCTGGCCGCCGTACATGCCCATGCTGCACATGTACGACAAGGTGCCCGGCCCGGGGGTGCCGAGGTCGACGGTGGTCCGCCCGGTGACGGGCAGGATCTTCTGGACCCCGAGATCGGGGACGACGAAGGCGCGGATGCAGCCGCCCGAGCCCTTGGTGTCGATGACGAGCGTGGTGGGGACCCCCGCGGTCGCGAGGGCGGCGGCGGGGGAGAACGTGGTGGTCGAGGCCCGGACGGTGATGGTCTGGCGCCCGTCCGGCCCGGTGGTCACCGCCCCGGCGGCCGGGGCGCCCGCCGCGGTGACGGGCCGTTCGCCCTGCGGCCACCAGCCGCCGAGCCGCAGCCCCGACCCCAGCGTCCACAGGGCGACGACCAGCACCACGACACCGGTGACGAACGTCAGCCTGCCCTGCCACATCCGGGCGGCCGAGCGGAGGAAGAAGCCGAGCAGGGCGAAGAGCGGCCCGGTGCCCAGGACGAAACCGGCCATCACGGCCGCTCCGGCGAGCACGGAACCGGAGGTGACGGCGATCAGCTCCACGCTGAGCGTGACCCCGCAGGGGATCAGCACGGTCAGGAACCCGAGCAGCGCGGGCGTCGTGGAGCCGGTGGCCTTCGCCGAGCGGCGGACCCTGCGCCCCCAGGAGGCGGGCGGGCGCGGCACGAAGCCGCGTACGGCCTTCACCCCGAGCATGTCGAGGGCGAACAGGACCATCAGCACCGCGGCGGCGACCAGCAGCGTTGCCTGGGTCCGGGGGCCCGGCTGGACGGCGCCGCCCAGCAGGCCGAGGGCCGCGCCGAGCAGGGCGTGGGAGACGAGTTTGGCGCCGAGGAAGGCGAGGACGGGGGCGAAGGCGCCGCCGCGCTCCGCCCGGGGCGGGGCGGCGCCGTCCTTGGCACGGCGCCCGACGGCACCGGCGAGCAGGCCGCCCTGGACGGCGGCGCAGGAGGCGCCGCCCGCGAAGAGGCCGGTGGTGACACCGGTGACGAACAATGCGGTGGTCGAAGCCATGGGGAAAGATCTCTCGTACGTGGTGCGGCGCCGTACGCGCGGGGCCGCGGAGCCGGATCAGGGCAGGACGCAGCAGCCCGCGGCGTGGAAGCGGGCTGAGGGGTCGTGTCCTAGGTACGGCTGACGCAGAGGGATCTGAGGTCGGGGGCCCGGGGGCGGGCGCAGCCGGGGGCACGCTCCGCGGGCGGCTGCCCGTGGAGCGCGGTGACCGCCGACGGGGGCGGGGCCGGGGGGACGGCCCAGGCGAGGGGGGCGGGGGCCTGCGCGGAGGCGAGCGGGCACTCCTCGCCCCGGGCGGGACAGCCGCCGTCGCCGGTGGCGGTCGGAGCGGTGCGGGCCGGGGCCCCGGAACGGTGCTCCGCCGGGGGATGCGCGGCGCCCGTCCCGGCGGTGTCCGTCACGCCGGTGTCCGCCCTGGTCGCGCCGGTCATGGTCGTGCCGGTCATGGTCATGGGGGTCATGGGGGCCGCGTCGGCCATCGAGGTCGCGTGGCCCGTCCCCGCCGCGCCCATCAGGAAACCGCACATCAGCAGGAAGCACGCCACCAGCGCGGCGAGGCCCGAGGAGGCCCGGCGGGCGGTGTGGCGGTGCATAGGCGTGATGCTACGACACGGCCCGGACGGCGGGGACGGCGGCCGGTGACCTCCCCCGGACCCTCCCCGCCTTCGCTCCCTCCCCGCCTTCGCTCCCGGAGACCGGACCGCCGGGTCCCTCCCGGTGCGGCGGGAGGGACCCGGCGGTGGACCCGCCCTCGCGGGACGGTCCGTGCGGGACGGTCAGTGGCAGGGCTTGCTGCCGTGGTTGGCGCCCTTCTTGCGACGGGACCGCTTCTTGCGCGCGCGCTTCGACATGGCGGGCTCCCCCTTCAGGCGGTGTGGCCGACGAGGAGGTCGGCGAGTTTGGTGAGGCGCTTGACGGTGCGGTCGTCGGTGGCGGCGGCTGCCGGTGCCACCCGCGTGGAGCGGTCGTAGTAGGCGCCGTTGACGATCTCGGTGGACGGGTCGCAGAGGTGCACGACGTGCGCCGCGCCCTCGGCCGCCGGCATCCCCTCGTGCCCGTAGAGGGGCAGGAGACCGGTCGCGCAGATGCCGGGGTCCACGGAGACGGCGGTGACGCGCGGGTCGGCCGCGAAGACGGTCAGGGCGAGCTGCGACTGCGCGTACGCGGCGAGCCGGGAGTACCGCCGGATGCGCTGCGGGTCGTTCCACTGGATGGCCGCGGCGCGGTGGAGCGAGGAGGAGACGTTGACGACCCGCCCGCCCGGCTCGGAGGTGAGCGCGGGCTCCAGGAGGTTGGTGAGGAGGTAGTGGGCGAGGAAGTTGACCTGGAAGGCGATCTCGTTGCCGTCCTCGGTGAGGGTGTGGCGCTCGGGCGCCGCCATCGCCGCGTTGTTGACCAGCGCGTGCAGCCGCGGGTGGTCCCGTACGACCGCCTCGGCGAGCCGCTCGACGTCCTCCAGGCGGGCGAAGTCGGCGGAGACCGGGCGCAGCCGGGCGGCGTCCGCGCCCGCGGCGGCGATCAGCCGGTCGGTGGCCGCCCGGGCCTCCTCGGGGGTGCGGCCGTGGACGAGGACGGTGGCGCCGCGCTCGGAGAGCTGGCGGGCACTCTCGTAGCCGATGCCGGAGGTGGCGCCGGTGACGAGCACGGTGCGCCCGGACAGGGATGAAGGCATGTCGGATTCCTGGTGACGGGCACGGCCGGGGCACCCGGCGCCCGGCGCGAAGCGGGGGCGTGGGCTCGGCACGTGCGGGGGGAACGGTGGGGGAGGTGAGGCGTGGGCGTGATCCGGCCGGGGCCCTCCGGAGGGCCCGACGGGTACGGGTACGCGGGCGACGCCCGGCCGTGTCAGACGGCCGTGCGGACAGCGGGCGCTGCCGGCTGCACCGGATTCGGTGGCCGGTCGTCGTGGCGCGGACCGCTGTTCATGGACCCATCCCAGCGCATCCCGTTCCGGGCGGCAAGGCTCCGAACGCGCCCTTGACGGCCTCCTGACGCAAGCCTGTCGGCAGGCCGGGAGCGACCGGGAGCGACCGGAAGCGGCGGAGAATCCCGGCGGGCCCGTGCTGGGCACGGCGAAGAGGAACCACCACCACACGGGTAACGCCCCGGAGGGCTTCCGGCACCCGGCACCCGGCACCCGGCGCAGGGCCGTGCCGGGCCGCACGTCACGCACCGCGCCCTCTGAGCGGAGCCCCGCGCTCCGCAGGACCGCGCCCGCCGGACCGGGCCGTGGTCAGTCCCCGGTGCGGCGGCCCCAGACGTAGACCTCGTCGCCCAGCCGCAGGATGTTCCACAGGGTCTTCGCGTCCTCGTAGCGGAGGTTGACGCATCCGTGCGAGCCGGGGTCCTCCCAGATGTCGCGGTAGCTGGCGTGGAGGGCCTGGCCGCGGTCGAAGAACTGGGCGAAGGGCATCGGGCCGTCGTACAGCGTCGACCAGAACTCCTTCTCCCGGTCGAATATCTCGTGCCATCCGGTACGGGTCGGGTACCCGGGCATCCCCGTACGGGCGGGCACCGGGCGGAAGACGACGGCCCCGGCCTCCTCGACCCACAGGATCTGCCGGTCCATGTCGATGCACACCACCACCCCCGACGTGGCCGGGCAGCCGCCCGGCCCGCCCGGCCGGGCCAGGGCCTCCTCCCACACCACCGCCCGGTAGGTGTACAGGCCCGCGTACCCCTGCGCGGGGTTGATCCCGTGCTTGACCTGGAACGCCTGGATCGCCGCGCAGTCCGTCGCGGACTGGACCCCGTCCACGGTCAGCCCGAGGTGGCGTTCGGTCTCCTCCTGGTACGGGCCGGTGGACAGCGAGCACGGGGCGGCGCCGCGCTCCCCGGCCGTCACGCCCGGCCCGGCGGCGTGCGCGGCCGGGGCGCCGACGATCCCGGCCGGTATCAGCAGCCCCGCCGCCGCTATGAGCCCCCACAGGGGGCGGGCCGTCCGGGCCCTGACCCGCCGTCCGGTCATCCGTGTGCTCCTCGCCCTCGCTGTCCGCGCGCGTCGTGGCGCCATGGCAGACGTAGCCCCGGGCGCCCGGAGACAAACAGGCGCGCCGATGACTCACCCTTCCGCACGAACGACTACCCCCGTACGGCGCACCTGCCGTACCTGCCGGAGGGGGTCAGGGCCCCTGGTGCTGCGGGGCCGGGGTGCGGGGGGCGGGGGGCGGCGCGTTGACGTTGTCCGGGGTGACGGGCCGTCTGCGGGCCAGGACGGCGAGCACCGTGGCGCAGGCCGCGGTGACGGCCGCCACCAGGGCGACCCCCAGGCCGCCGCGGTCCGCGACCGAGGCGGAGAGGGCGCCCAGGAGCGCCGCCGCGGGCAGGGTGAGGACCCAGGAGACGGCGATCCGCCCGGCGACCTTCCAGCGCACGTCGGGGCGGCTGCGGCCGAGCCCCGCGCCGAGGATGCTGCCGGTGCAGACCTGCGTGGTGGAGAGCGCGAACCCCAGGTGCGTCGAGGTGAGGATGACCGTCGCGGCGCTGGTCTCGGCCACGAAGCCCTGTGCGGGGGCGATGTCCGTGAGCCTGCGGCCCATGGTCCGGATGATCCGCCAGCCGCCCGCGTACGTGCCCAGCGAGATCGCCAGGCCCGCCGTGAGCACCACCCACCAGGGCGGTCCCGACCCGGTGCCCAGCAGGCCGGCGGAGACGAGGGCCAGGGTGATGACCCCCATCGTCTTCTGCGCGTCGTTGGTGCCGTGGGCCAGCGCCACCAGCGAGGCCGAGCCGACCTGGCCCACGCGGTACCCCCGCTCGCCCACGCCCCGGCCCGCCCGCCGGGTGATCGCGTAGGCCAGCCGGGTGGCCGACACGGCGACCACGCAGGCGATGACCGGTGAGGCGAGCGCGGGCACCAGGATCTTCCCGCTGACCTCGCCCATGTGGACGGCCGACTGCCCGGCGCCCGCCCAGACCGCCCCGATCAGCCCGCCGAGCAGTGCGTGGGTGGAGCTCGACGGCAGGCCGAGGAACCAGGTCAGCAGATTCCACAGGATGGCCCCGGTCAGCCCGGCGAAGATCATCTCCAGGGAGACCTTCGCGTCGTCGACGATGCCGCCGGAGACCGTCTCCGCGACCTTCACGGAGAGGAAGGCGCCGGCCAGGTTGAGCACCCCGGCGACCGCGACGGCCACCCGTGGCGCCAGCGCGCCCGTGGCGATGGAGGTCGCCATGGCGTTGGCCGTGTCGTGGAAGCCGTTGGTGAAGTCGAAGGCCAGTGCCGTCACGATCACCAGGACGAGGAGGAACGTGCCCGAGCCCACCGCCGACCTCCGTACCGGTGCCGCCCGCGTCCCGGCCTCTCCCAGCCGGAACCGCCACGGGAAACCCACGCTAGGCGAGCCCGGACACCCCCGCGCGCGCTGCGCCGCCGCACGGGGCGCAGGGCGGCGGCCCCTGCGGCCCGTGCGCGCGGCATCGGGGCGTGTATCGCCAGGAAAATTCCGTGGAGCTACTGGTGTTCTCCATGAATACTCTGCCGGAGAACCGGGCGGGGAGCCTGACCTAAATGATGGCGGCGCCATCCCCCAGGCTATGCTGGATACAGGTGGCGGCATGATGAATGCAGCGCTTGAAATGTTCCTGGGGCGTTAAGGGGAGAATGTGGACATGGTCAGGATGTCGGACGGCGGAAACAGCTTCCGCGTGCATGTTCTGGGCCGGCGGGAGCCCGGCGTTCTGCCGGTGCACGACTTGCTCGACGCCGAGATCTTTGTGGAGAGCGGGTTCGTCCACGGGCGCCTCGGCATCTGTTTCTACATCTCGGACCTGGAACAGTGGTCCGAGGCGTTGGACGACCTCGCCGAAGGTCAGGAAATCGAATGGCTGGACAATGGAAACGGTCCTGTGGTCAGGATCGAGTTCCAGGAGGGGGACACCGGCGTCCCGGTGGTGTTCGTCGAGGACACGTCCGCCTCCGGCACGGTGGCGACCATCCCGATGGTGCTCGACGAGGGCTGGGTCGAGGAGCAGCGCGAGCACCTTCGCGAGACGCTGCGGACCTGGCCGAGCGAGGTACTGAAGACGTCACCGGGCGCTTATGAATGGCGGCGCTGAGCGGCTGCGAACGAGCCGGGTCGCCTCCGGCGGGGGGTGAATGACGTACGGGCAGAACTCCTGTGGAGTTCTGCCCGTACGTCATTCAGTGGTTCGGGATCCGGACGCCTGGTCCGCGATCGCTGCGAAGGGGTGGGAATCAGTCCCTGTTTCTTGCTACTGGAAGAATGTTGCGCCCATGTACCATCCGTTGTCGTCGAATGCTTCGATCCGCACGGCGAATGGCACGTTGCTGCCCGGGTGGTAAAGAGGTGTTCCCGAGTACATGATGGTTGCCTGGTTGTCCTTGACGTGTGCGGCGATCTCCTTCTCGAATTCATTCATGATGCCGTTGTCGATTGTTGACGTCGTTCTGACGAAGTTCTCCGGCGTGTTTCCTGATCCGCCCAGCGCCCTCGGGAGGAGGTGTCCGCGCGTATCTCCGTTGTCCCCGCTCACGAAGCCCGGCAGGTTATTGCCCATCCGCTGCGTCACCTTGGTTCCGTTGGGCGTCTGCGGAGTGACGATCGCCACGATTTCCGAACGGCGGCCGTCCGCGTCTATCGACCCGTAATCGACGTCACCGCCCCCTGCGGACCCCTTGTTCACCGCCTTCTTCGGTGCCGCCGCCTTCTTCGGCGCCGCGGCTTTGGTCACCGTGCCGCCCTTGTCGGCCTTCTTCGCCTTCGCCGCGGATTCCTTGGCCTGGCGGGCTGCGGTCGCCGCGGCTTCCTCGGCCTTCTTGGCAGCCGCGGCCGCCGCCTCCTGCGCGGCTCTTCGCGCGGATGCAGCTTCCTCCTCCAGCTTCCTGGCCCGTTCGGCGGCCTCCTCCACCTGCCGCTTCCACTCGGCCATGTCCTCGGCGTACTTCGCCATGGCCTGCTCGTAGCGCTCCGCGCGCATGAGGATGTCCCGGGCGAGGGACAGCTTGCTCATCCAGCTGTTGTAGGCGTCCCAGGCCCGGTCGAGGGCCTACAGGACATGCTTGGCACGCCCCGCGAACGGGAGCAGCGCGTCCACGGCGATCGATCCGCACGCACTCCAGGAACCGCCGAGGCAGTCCCTGATGTCGTTGTAGCCGGAGGCGTCCTTGAGGATGCCCACCGCGACGTCGAGCGCGACGTCGAGCGCACTACGGCCGTTGGCCCAGTTCGCCCATGCCAGCTCGGCATCGGTGAAGTCCTTGATGGGCATCACCGGCGGCGCGATGGCCAGTCCGCTGGGGTCGCTGAAGGTGACCGGCGAGTTGGCGGCGTAGGCGTACGGGTTCTGCTGCTTCGGCTCGTTGAAGTCGACCACCGGGTCGACCGAGAGGAACCGTCCCACGACGGGGTCGTACTCGCGCGCGCCCAGATGCACCAGACCCGTCGAGTCGTCGACCTCACCGCCGACAAAGCCCTTCTTACCCGGCCATGCCGCCGGAGTCGCTCCGCGCGCCTCGCCGAAGGGGGTGAACTTGCGCCGGGTGACCTCCTGGGTGGCCGCGTCGACACTGGTCTGCGCCGTGCCGTTGTGGTCGCCCAGCAGGTAGGACGTGGAGACCACGCCGTTCTTGGCGCTGCGCACCATCGCCGGACCGGCCGGGTGGGCGTAGTACCGGTTGCTCTCGAACGTGCCGGCCTTGGTGAGCTTCACCTCGGTGCCCGGCAGGTAGAGCGTGGTGCCCGAGGGGTCGCGCTTGATCAGACGGTTGCCACCCGCGTCGTACAGGTACTCCGTCGTCTCACCACCCTTGGTCACCTTGGCCAGGCGGCCCTCGGTGTTCCACTCCAGGTTCTGCGTGCCGCCCGGGACGGTACGGGACGTGGTGTTCCCGGCCGCGTCGAAGCTGTACGACGACCAGTACGGGTTCGGCCGCGCAGCCGTCGGTGGCCGTCCACGCGTCGCTCATGCGGCGCATGTAGTCGTAGGCGAAGCACTGGGTGTCGGTCGTGGCGGAGGCCTCCGGGCCCTCCTTGTCGGTGATGCTGAGGATGTTGCCGACGGCGTCGTAGGTGTACGACGTGTCGTTGATCTGCCCCGGAGCCTTCTCACGGCTGTTGACCTGCCGGGTGATCCGGCGGGTCTGCTCGTCGAAGAAGTTGGCCGAGTACAGCTGGGAGCCGGCCGTCCCGGTGTGCGTGCGCAGGACGTCGCCCATGGGCGAGTAGTCCACCTTGGCCACGAACGTCTTCCCCGCCACGCCCATGAGGGTGGGGAGTTCGTAGTGGTTGTAGGTCATCGTGACGCGCTCGCTGGGCAGACCGCCCACCGCGGGCATCTGCGTCCACTGCTTGAGGCCGGTGTCGGCCGGTAGCCGGTGGAGAACTCGTACGTCCCGGCGAGAGCGCCCTCGGAGTCCGGGACGGTCATCTTCGTGCCGGTCGGCCGGTACTCGGTGTCGTATCCCTTCACCGACTGCGTGTAGGCCTTGCCGTCGACGTAACGCGTCGAGGAGACCGGCAGGCCCAGCGCGCCCGGGAGCGTGTCGTACACGGTCTCGGTGAGCTTGGGCCCGGTGAGTGAGCCCTCGTGCACCGCGGTGGTACGGCCCAGCGTGTCGTAGGCGGGTGCCAGGACCTTGCCGCGGGCGTCCGTCATCGACTCCAGACGGTCACCCTTGCCGTAGGACATCACCGCCGAGCCCTTGTCCGGGTCGGAGGTCCTGGTCTGCCGGCCACGGAGGTCGTACTCGAAGGACCAGGTGTCACCGGCCTCGTTGACGACCGAGGCGAGCTTGCCCCGGCGGTCGTAGGCGAACCGGGTCGTGTCGTACGCCCCGGTCGGCGAGTCCGAGCGGAAGTAGCGCATCTCGGTCTTGCGGCCCTGGCCGTCGAGGAACGCCTGGGTCGGCGTCTCGCCGGTCGGCGGGTCCACCGTCAGCGAGTCACCGCCGTAGCGGGTGGTCGTCCGCGAGGTCTCCAGGCCGTGCTTGCGGGAGATCTGCGCGGTCGACCGGCCGGAGCCGTCGTACTCGGTGAGGGTCGAGGACGGGACCTCGTTGTTCTTCGGCGCCCACAGGGCTCCGGATGGCGCGCCGCCCGTGTAGTAGGCGCCGTTGCTCTTCCAGACCTGGCCGAGGCTGTTGTAGAAGGTGTCGCTGACGACCCGGCCGCCGCCGAGCGCCTCCATCGGGGTCTGGCGGATGCGCAGGCTGCTGTCGAAGATCTCGTGGCTGCTGCGGTAGGTGCCGTCGTCGAGCAGGCTCCTGGTCGAGATGACCACCGGCGCGTCGCGCCGCACGTCGTAGGCGAACTCGGCGTCCGCCGACTTGGTGGTGGGGTCCCGGTCGGCGGACCACGCCTTGGCGAGGCGGCCCAGACCGTCGTACTGCATGACGCTGCGACGCCCGTTGGCGTCCTGCTTGGCCAGGATCGAGCCGCGGCCCGGATCGGCCTCACCGTGGGCGACTTCAACGGCGACGGCCGCGACGACGCCGCCCTCGTGTACGACTACGGCACCGGCCGCTCGGCGCTGCACACCCTGCTGGGCAAGCCCGACGGCACGGTCGAGAGTCCGGTCCGCAGCTGGGACACCCCGGAGGAGTCCTGGTACGCCTCCAGTACGGGTCTGCTCACGTCGGGAGACTCGGACGGCGACGGACGGTCCGACATCTCGATCATGTACAACTACGCCGTCGGATCGACGAAGGCGTTCACGTTCAAGAGCCGCCCGGACGGTGGCTTCGAGAACACCTTCCTGAGCTGGCAGGCCCTGCCCGGCACCTGGTGACGTAGCGCAGGACCACGGCTGAACCCGGGCCCCGTACCTTCCCCGCGAAGGTGCGGGGCCCGGTGCCGTGCGGGGCGACGGCACGGCTTCACCTGCCCCTCCCGGGGCGGACATGACGGATGAGGACATGACGGATGCGGGCATCGTTCGGCATGCGCACGTTCAGGGTGGGAACGGCGCCGCGACCTCCCGGACCCGGTGACCGCCGACGGCTTCCGCGCGGGTCCCGCGCCGGTGGTCCCGACGGCGCAGACCACCGTCCCGCAGCCGGGTTTCGTCAAGTAGGCGCCGCCGGGCGCCGCCCTGTCCGGCACGGACGTGACCGGGCCGTTCGCCTACGCGGGCGCGGCGGGGTTCCAGACCGGAACCGTCGCGCCGGACACCTCGTACGTCCTGTCGACGTCCCGCTGCCCGAACCGTTACGACTCGGGCCAGGGCGTCCGGTCCGTCGAGTTCGGCACCGACACCCAGGTCTTCCAGGTCCGCTTCAAGCAGGTCAGCGCGGCCACCCGGTTCCGGCTCTCCGTCGACGGGCGCAAGGCCACCGATCTGACGCAGTCCGCCGGCGGGATCACCGCGGGCTCCGGTCATCTCCTCACCGTCGACCTCGGCTCCGCCTCGCCCCGCAGGATCAGGCTGGACTTCTCGACGTTTCCCTTCGGCGGGGTCTACCTCCCCCCCGTCCACCTCTCCCGCCGCATCACCGCCGCGATCCACGAACTCCTCCCCGCCTGAACCGTCCCTCTCCGACCTGTTCAGGCGCTCTCGGCCTGGAACATCCAGTGGTGTTTCTCCAGGTCCCCGGTCAGGCCGATCAGGATGTCCTGGGTGACGGGGTCGGGGTCCCCGGTGGAGCGGATGCGTTCGCGCATGCGGACGATCACCACGCCCAGGGCGTCCACGAGAATCCGTACCGCGTCCGTGTCCTTCACCCACCCTTTCGGTACGCCGGCGATCGCGCTGGACGACGCCACCGTGGCGGCTCGGCCGTCCGGGGCCACTCCGAGGGCGGAGGCGCGTTCGGCGACCACGTCGGAGTGGGTGCGGGCCGAGGTGACGACCTCGTCGAGCTGGAGGTGGACGGACCGGAAACGGGGTCCCACCACGTTCCAGTGCACCTGTTTGGCGGCGAGTGCCAGATCGATCAGGTCCACCAGGGCGCCTTGCAGCGCTTCGCCGACGATCTTCAGATCGGCGTCAGGGAGGGCGCTCTTGACGACAGACACGGGATCTCCGTTCCGTGACGTCGTCGGCGTTGTTCCCCGTTCCCGTTTCCCGTAGGTGTTCCGTGTGGCGGAGAGGGGCGCCGGCGACGAATAAATGGACGAAACCTCGCCTGAGGTTATCAGTCGGCATAAAAGGTGCAATTGGTGTCAAGGGTCGAGAGAGGTGCCGCCCGGACCCGGCCCGGCCCCGGCTCACAGCAGCCGGGGCCGGTCCCGTACGGCGTCGGGGCCGGTCAGCGCCAGATCGTCTGGACCGAGTCGAGCTGGACCCAGGTGACCGGGTTGCCGGTGTTGCCGCCGTAGACGGTCACCGCGCCGGTCGTACTGATCTCCAGGCGACAGGAGTTGATGCCCTGGCTGTTGTTGCGCGGGGCGACGGCGCGGGTGACCGACGTGGGCTTCAGCACGCCCGGCATCGTCGCGATCCTGGTGTCCGCGGTGAGGTCGCAGGTGATGGCGCCGCGCGCCTGGAGGAAGGTGGTGCCCGCGATGGTGATCAGGCGTATCTGCGGCTTCGCGTTCGCCTGCGCGGTGACACCGGGCTCAAGAAGGAGATCGGTCCAGGGCTGGGCGTCGACGGTGCCGGGAGCGGCGGCCGCGGGAGTGGCGGTCAGCAGGGTCGTGGCGGCGGGCACGGCGAGAGCGGCGGCGAGGACACTGCGGCGGTCGTAGGACATGGAAAGGTTCTCCTTGACGGGACGCGGGTTGAGGAACGGGTACGGACGGGACCGGTGGGACCGTCGGGCCGGGTGGTGGCCGTCAGTGCCAGGTCGCGCTGAAACTGTCCAGTTGGGCCCAGGTGATGGGGTTCGTGCTCTGGCCGCCGTACAGCCGCAGGTTGCGGTCGGTGTCCGCCTCGACGCGGGCGACGCACCGGCCGTCGCTGTTGTTGCGCGGGACACTGCCCCGGACGACGATGCTCGGCACCAGGGCGTCGGGCAGCGTCCCGATCACGGTGTCGGCGCTGAAGTTCCCCTTCACACCGCCGCTGAGCTGGAGCGTCGTCGTACCGGCGAGGCTGATCAGCCGGGCCCGGGGGGTGGCGACATCTGCTGTCACACCGCTCGCGAGCCTGATCGTCTGCCAGTCGGTGAGCACCTTGACCCCGTCGGTCCCGGGAGCCTGGGACAGCGACAGGACGGTGCACGTCCGCGGGCCCGGGTTCTCGCAGGCGAAGCCGAAGTGCAGGTGCGGTACGCCGCCCCGCACCGAGACGGCCATGCCCTCGGGCTCGCGGTACACCAGGCCCTGGCCGGCGGTGACCAACTGCTGCTGGAGGACGGCTCCGGTGCTCCAGTCGACGGCGGTGAGGTAGGTGTTGCCTGGCGGCCTGTTGGCGGGGTTGTCGGGGGCGATGGCCTGCCCGGCCAGCATGTAGAGGACGTTGCCCAGGGAGGCGTAGCCCTGGAAGACGCCGTTGGGGGAGGGCTGTGAGATGCGGGCCAGCGGCTGCCACACACCGGCCGCCGCCCGGTCGAGGTCGTACATCTCGTACTTCATGCCGCCGCTGCTGAAACGGACGATCAGTCGGTTCGTCGTCGGGTCGATGGTGCAGGTCACGCTCGTGGCGCCCGCCGCGGGCGTGTAGGGCGTGGCGTGCTTCGGCGAGCCGTGGTCCAGGACGGTGCCGTCGCTGAAGGCGAAGTGGGTGACGGCCGTGCCGTACCCGTCGTTCTCGGCACCGGTCGGCCGGGCCGCGGTCTCCGTCCAGAGCCGGGAGACGCCCGCACGGTGCTCGACCCCCATCTGGACGCCGTGCCCGAACCCCCGCAGGTACATGGAGCCGGTGATGGCGCCCGCCGGGCTGAGCCGGGTGACGGCCAGGTCGCCGCGGTCGGCCCGTACGGAACCGTCCACCGGCCCGGAATCACCCGGCAGGGTGAGCTGACCCTCGGCCACCTGGAGGACGAACACGTCGCCGGTGACGGGGTCGATGCCGAAGGACTGCATGACCGTGGCGTTGATCAGGCGGCGGCGGTGGACCAGCTTGCCCACCGGCCCCGCGAGGTCGACCAGGTCTGTGGCGGTGATGCTCAACTTCTCTCCTCGCACGATCTTCTTCACCTGTCGGTGACGGGTGGAGACGGGTACGGCCCGGAGCGAACCGGGCGGGCTTGCGGGCCGCGCTCATGACGCGCGGCCCGCAAGGAGTAACTCCCGCGCCACCGGCCTGGTTCCAGCCGGGCGATCCCTCCCGGCGCAGGTCGCGGGCCCTGCCGTCCCGAGCGTGGCCCCGCCGGGTACGCCTTTGTCCCCCCGCGTCCGGCCGGGCCCCCGTGGGAGGGGCGGGGGCCCCTCCCACGGGCGCGCGGTCAGGCCGTCGCGGGCGCTCTCGCCGCGTCGGGCCGTGACGGTTCGAGACGGCCGGTGCGGTGCAGCCCGTACAGGGCCGCGGCGCAGGCCAGGCCGAGGACGAGCAGGGCCGTCCACGGCAGCGCGGACATCCCGGCGGCGCGGGCGGTGTCCAGGGAGGCCCCGATCAGCAGGTTCCCCAGGGTGATGCCGATGCCGCAGATGGTGTTGTACAGCCCGTAGTGGGTCGCGACGAGCCGGCCGCCCGAGAGGCGCACGATGGTGTCCATCTCGAAGGGGTAGGCGATCATCGTGCCCACGGCCAGCAACAGGGCGGCCAGCGTCGACGGCAGGCCCGCGAGCAGCCAGCGCCCCACCCCGTCCTGCGGCACGGGCACGGCCGTGGCGATCAGCAGCGGCACGAACGCGCCGCCCATCGCGAGCAGCCCCCAGGTGAGGGCCCGTCCCGGCTCCATACGGGTCTTGCACCAGGCCGTCACCCGGGTCTGGAACAGGATCGTGGTCAGCGCCGAGACGGCGAAGAGCGTGGTGGCGGCGGCCGCGGAGAACGTTCCGTCACCACCCAGGCGCCGCACCTCCAGGGGGAGCGCGAGGTACACCTGGAAGGTGAGCACGTACGAGCCGATCATGGCCGCGGAGAAGAGCAGGAAGGGCCGGTTGGCGAGGATGCCCCGCCACTGGTCCCGCAGGCCCGCCCGCCCGGCCTTCCCCCCGTCGCCCCCGGGTCCGCCCGAGTCGTCGGCCCGGCGCGCGGGCAGGCTGCGGATCTGCACGACGCTGAGCAGCGCGAAGATGCCCGCCGAGACCAGGCAGGTGATCCGGAAGTCGACCCCGGTCAGCACGAGACCCGCCAGCGGTCCGAGCAGGATGCCCGCCTGGTAGAAGACGTTGAACAGGGCGAACGCCTCGACCCGCCGCTCACCGGCGTCCGCCGCCAGGTAGGCGCGGACCGCCGGGTTGAACAGGGCCCCGGCCAGGCCGGTGGCCGCCGAGGCCGCCAGCAGGGCGGGCAGCGAGTCCACCAGCCCCAGCGCGGCGAACCCGGCGGTGCGCAGCACGCATCCGGCGACGATCAGCGGTTTGTAGCCGAACCGGTCCGCCAGCATGCCGCCGACCAGGAACATCCCCTGCTGACTGAAGTTGCGCACCCCCAGGACGAGTCCGACGACCCAGCCCGCGAGGGCGAGCGAGCCGGACAGGTGCTGGGCGAGGTACGGCATCAGCATGTAGAAGCCGAGGTTGATGGTGAACTGGTTGACCATCAGCAACTGGACGCTGCGCTCGTAGGAGCGCAGTTGCGCGAGAGTGCCCTTCACCGGCCCTCTTTCTCCACCACGGAGGGCTTCCTCGCAGAGGGCTTCCCCACGGCGGGCTCCGCCACGGAGGGTTCCGTCGCGACGGGCTCGGGCCCGGTCGCGGGCTCCCCGGCCAGGGTCAGCGGGTCGACCACGGTGGTGCACCGGGTCCAGCGGGTGACCTCCTTCTCGTCCATCCGGCCCACCGTCTCCGGTTCGGCGGCCGGCGGGCCGTCGAGCAGCCCGTGGGCGGCGCAGTAGTCGTCGTCGTACACCGTGCCGAGGTAGCGCTGCGGACCGTCGGGGAAGACGGCGGCGATCCGGGTGTCCGCGGGCAGGGTGCGGGCCAGCCAGCCGGCGACCAGGGCCACCGCTCCCACGCTCCAGCCGCCGGTCGCGTAGTGGGACGCCGCGAGCTGACGGCAGGTCCACACCGCCTCGCCGGGGGCGACCCAGTGCACCTCGGAGAAGTTCTCGTAGGCGACGTTGCGCGGGTAGATGCTGGAGCCGAGGCCGCGCATCAGACGCGGACGGGCCGGCTGGCCGAAGATCGTCGAGCCGACGGTGTCCACGCCGACGAGCTTCAGCTCCGGGTAGAGCTGGCGCAGGACCCGGGAGACGCCCGCGGAGTGCCCGCCGGTGCCCACGCTGCACACGAGGACGTCGATGTGGCCGAGTTCCGTCGCGAGTTCCAGTGCCAGCGGAGTGTACGCCGAGGTGTTGTCGGGGTTGTTGTACTGGTCCGGGCACCACGAGCCCGGCTGCTGCTCCAGCAGCCGGGTCACGCGGTCGCGGCGGGCCTGCTGCCAGCCGCCGGTCGGGTGGGGCTCGGAGACCAGGTTGACCTGGGCCCCGTACGCGGTCAGCAGCCGGTTCATGGACATTTCCAGACCGGGGTCGGTGACCAGGGTGACCGGGTGGCCGTGGACCATGCCGGCCAGGGCCAGCCCCAGGCCGAGGGTGCCGCTGGTGGACTCGATGATCCGGGCGCCGGGGCGCAGGTCGCCGCGGGCACGGGCCCGCTCGACCATGTGCAGCCCCGGACGGTCCTTGATGCCGCCGGGGTTGAAGCCCTCCAGCTTCGCCCAGAAGCCGCGGCCCTCCGGTGAGAGGGGCTCCGACACGCGGAGCAGGGGGGTGTTGCCGACCAGCCCGGACAGGGCGGTGCGGGACGGCAGGCCGGAAGTGGTGGGGAGGATGGTCATGTCTTCGGCTCTCGTTCGTCGACGGCTGTCTCTTCGCGCGTCTCGCCGGTCATCGCCGCGGGCGGGGAGGTTCTCCCTCCCCGTACCGGGCGGTGGCGGGCGGCGGCCGGTGGGTACGTACGGCCGCACGGACGGGTTCTAGACGCGCCACCGGCAGACGCTGATCAGGGTCGAGCGCCCGGTGTTGGCCGCCAGACGTCTGAGTGCCGGCGGGTACCGGACGGCCGGGAGCACCGCTTCGACGCCGGCCGGGGCCGGGAGCGCGGCGGCCGGGGTGTGGGCGGGCGCCGCCTGCCGGGCCTCGGCCAGGGGGCGCCCGAACGGGACGCAGGTCTCGGCGGAGTCGGGTACCTGGGGGCTGTCGCCGCCGGTCTCGGCGCCGATGTGGGCGTGCGGGGGGAAACCCGACGCCTGGCTGTGGGAGTGTCCCGCCGTCCGGGGGTGGGTGAGGCACCCGATCGAGACGATCGCCAGCGAGACGATGAGGCAGACCGCCAGCGCGCCCCGTAATCGGGCGGTCGCGGTGCCCAGAAGTCTGAACGGACGTGAAGGCACAGTTCCTCCGTGCGGTGCTTCCTCCGTGCGGTGCTTCCTTCGCGGGGCGCTTCCTCCGTGGGGAGGTGCTCGTGCGCGAGGAGCGGTACCGGTACCGGGAGCGGTCGGGTCGGTGGGGCGCCGTCGGCGGGCCCGCGCGGACCACGCGGACCACGCGGACCACGTGGACCGGACGGCCCGGACGGTCCGTGGAGGCGCGGTGGGGCCGGTCCCGCCGGGCGGGCCGGAGCGGGCGCCGGGAGCGGTCACCCGGATCGGCAGGGTGGCGACGGCGTGCGGAAGGACCGGACCGGTCCAGGCCGCCTCCTCCGGATCTTGCCGGTCGGCGCGGGCGAGGCAAGATCCGGAAGAGACGGCCTAGATCCGCAGGAGTCCTGGACCGTCCGGTATCGCCGGGACCGGGCTGTCGACCCGTCCGGCGGCCGGGGGGAGGGAGGGCGCCGGGGCGTGGCCGCAGGAAGCGGAGCCGGGGCGGGCGAGAGGGCCCGGCCCGGGAGCCTGCACGGTGCTGCCCTGCTCCGACTGGCCCGGCATGCAGTGCTCGGCCGGACGGGCCGCGCTGTGCGCGCCGGAGCTGTGCGCGCCGGAGCTGTGCGTGCCGGAGCTGTCCGCGACGGCGTAGGACGCACCGGTGCCCGTCGGCGAGAGGGACGGTGAGGCGGACCCGAGGGCGGGCGCGGACACGTGCGAAGACGCGTACGCGGACACGGATGCCGCGTCGCCGGAGTGGTGGGACGTGGTCCGCGTGTCGACGCCGTGCGCGTAGACCAGGCCGGTCAGCAGCAGTGTCAGCCACAGCATGCGCAGCGGACCCCTGGCTATCCGGGTCCGCAGAACACCGATGGGTGACCGCGCCGTGATCATGTCGTGATCGTAGTCGATTCCATGAGCCGGATCGCGGTGGCCCTCCTGAATGGCCGAGTCGGCACCCTCCGGCGGGAGGGTGCCGCGCGGTGCGGCCGAAGGCGCGACAACTGCGCTTCGCCCGGGGCGACTTGGCGCGTGGGCCCTGCGCGCGCCGGTCCGGTTGGGATTCGGCTGCGGTCCGGGAATGGTCCGGCCACGGTCCGGGAGCGGTTTCCGGCCGCCTTCACCGCTGCCTTACATACCCCCCCTAGGTATGCTACGTTGCTCCGCGAAGGTACCCCCAGGGGGTATAAAACAGAGAAGGGGTCAGGGCAATGTCAACCGTCAATCCCCGGCGCTGGTGGGCACTTGCCGTGCTCGCCACCGCCCAGTTCATGGTCATCATGGACACCTCGATCATCGGGGTCGCACTCCCCGAGATGCAGAAGGACCTCGGCTTCTCACAAGGTGAGCTGCAGTGGGTCTTCAACGCCTACGTCATCGTCTTCGGCGGGCTGCTCCTGCTCGGCGGGCGCCTCTCCGACCTCGTCGGAGCCCGCAAGATCTTCGCCGCCGGCTGGGTCGTCATGATCGTCGGTTCGGTGCTCGCCGCCGCCGCGCAGACCGCCTGGGTCGAGATCGTCGGCCGCGCCGTCCAGGGCGTCGGCGGTGCGCTGATCGCACCCGCCGCCATGACCCTGCTGATGGTGCTCTTCGCCCACGACCCGAAGGAACTGGGCAAGGCGATGGCGCTGTACGGCGCCGCCGCACCCGCCGGCGGAACCGCGGGCGTCTTCCTCGGCGGTGTCTTCACCGAGTGGATGAGCTGGCAGTGGGTGTTCATCATCTACATCCCGATCGGCCTCGCCACCCTCGGCGTCACCAAGCTGCTGCCCGCCGTCGCCTCCCGCCGCGGTTCCGTGGACGTCCTCGGCGCGGTCGCCGTCACCGCCGGTCTCGCGCTCGCCGTCTTCGCCGTGGTCCGTGCGCCCGAGGTGGGCTGGGGGTCCACCGGCACCGTCCTGCAACTGATCGGCGCCGCCCTGCTGCTCATCGTCTTCTTCGTGATCCAGAAGTCCATCCGCGAACCGCTCATGCCGCTCAGCGTGTGGCGGGTCCCGCGACTGGGCTCGGCCAACCTGGCGATGACGCTGCTCGGCGCCGCCTGGATTCCGATGTGGTACTTCCTCAACCTCTACCTGCAGCAGGTCCTCGGCTACGGTGCCTTCGCCTCCGGCGCCGCGTTGCTCCCGATGACCATCCTGCTGATGATCTTCATGACGATGATCACCGCCCGTCTCATGGGCCGGTTCGGTGCGAAGCCGCTGATCGTGGGCGGTCTCCTCGCCCTCGCCGCCGGACTGCTCTGGCTGGCCGCCGTCCCGCCGACCGGCACCTTCCTGGTCGACGTCCTGCCCGCCTCGCTCGTCGCCGCGCTCGGCATGGCGCTCGCCTACATCCCCGCGATGATCGCCGCCATGGCCAGTGCCCCCCAGGAGCAGGCCGGTCTGGCCTCGGGAATCGTCAACACCACCTACAACGTGGGCTCGGCCCTCGGCCTCGCCGCCCTGACCGCGCTCGCCACCACGCAGGGCGCCGGTGAACTCGGCAACCTGACCGCCCTCACCGACGGCTTCAGCGCCGCGTTCCTCGGCGCCGCCGCCATCGCCGTCGTCGGCGCGGTGGTCACGCTCCTCGCGATGAAGAGCGACAAGGCCATGGCCGCCGCCGCTGCCGCCCCCGCGCCGCGGAGCGAGACGGCCAAGGTGTGACGTACGGGGTCACCCGTACCCGCACAAGGGGTCGCCCGACGTCCTTCCCGGACGTCGGGCGACCCCTTTTCCGTCACCCCGTCACCCCGTCACCCCGTCACCCCGTCACCCCGTCACCCCGTCACCCCCGCTTCCCCACGCGAGGAGACCCAGATGAAGGAGACCCGCATGAAGGACATCCGGACCCGCGCGGTCCACGTCGTCAACGAGCCGCTCCCGGGCGGCAGCAGGCCGCTGTCCGTGCCGCTCGTCCAGTCCTCGGCCTTCGCCTTCGACTCCGCCGCCGAACTGGCCGAGGCCATGGCGGGGCCCGACGGCGCGTACGTCTACAGCCGCCGGGGCAACCCCACCGTGCGCGCCCTGGAGCACACCCTCGCCGGACTGGAGGGCGGCGCCTCGGCCATCGCCTTCGCCTCGGGCATGGGCGCCATCAGCGGCGTCCTGCTGGCGCTGCTGCGCCCCGGCGACCAGGTGGTGGCGCAGCGGTGCCTGTACGGGGGGACGTACGCGGCCCTGACCGACCTGGCGGAGCGGTACGGCGTCGAGGTCACCTACATCGACGGCGACGGGGCAGACGGGTTCGAGGCGGTGGCGGGGCCGCGCGCCCGGCTCCTGCTGCTGGAGACCATCGCCAACCCGACCGGCCGGGTCCCGGACCTGCCGGGGCTGCTGGCGGCGGCCCGGCGGCGCAACGTGGTCAGCGCCGTGGACAACTCGCTCGCGTCGCCCGTCCTGTGCCGCCCCCTCGAACTCGGCGCCGACATCGTGCTCCACTCCACGACGAAGTACCTCGCCGGGCACTCCGACGTCCTCGGCGGAGCGGCCGTCTTCGCGGACGACGCCCTGCGGCGCCGGGTGTGGCCGCGCACGGTCGAACTCGGCGCCTGCGCCGACCCGTTCGCCGCCTGGCTGACCCTGCGCGGCATACCCACGCTGCCGCTGCGGATGCGGGAGCACTGCGCCAACGCGGGTCTGCTGGCGGCGCGGCTCGCCGCCCATCGGGCCGTCACGGCCGTCCACTGGCCGTGGCTCGCCTCCCACCCCTCGTACGCCACGGCCCGCGCGGTGCTCTCCGGCGGCGGCGGGCTGCTCTCCTTCGACCTGGCGGGCGGCCGGCCGGCGGGCCGGGCCTTCGTGGAGGCCGTCCGGGTGGCACGGCTGGCGCTGTCCCTGGGCGGGGTGGAGACGCTGGTGACACATCCGGCCACCACCTCCCACCGCGAGCTGGACGGCCCGGCGCTGGCCGCGGCCGGGATCGGCGCGGGCCTGGTGCGGATGTCGGTGGGCATCGAGGACCCCGAGGACCTGTGGCGGGACGTCGAACAGGCCCTGTCCGTCGTTCTTTTGGGTTGACAAAATAAACGAATGATTCGTAGATTGGTTCAGGCCAAGGAAATACTCCGCTACGTCAAGGGGGGCGCCTGATGCGCTACTTCGAGGACTTCCGGACCGGTGACGTCCACGAGCTGGGCACCGTCACCGTCACGACGCGGGAGGTGCTGGAGTTCGGGAAGCGCTTCGATCCGCAGCCCTTCCACACGAATCAGGAACTCGCCGCCGACTCGGCGTTCGGCGGCCTGATCGCCAGCGGCTGGCACACCGCCTCGATGTTCATGCGCCGCTACGTCGACGGCCTGCTCGCCTACAGCGCCTGTACCGGCTCCCCGGGGGTCGACGAGATCCGCTACCTGAAGCCGGTCCGGCCCGGGGACGTCCTCACCGCGCGCGTGGAGATCCTCGGTTCCCGCCCGTCACCGTTCAACCCCGGCACCGGCGTCGTGCAGCCCAAGTGCCTGCTCCTGGACAGCGACGGGACCGTCGTCTTCAGCATGATCCTGCACAGCATCTTCCGGCGGCGCCCCGTCGCCCACCCCGCCCCGCGCCCCGCGTCGCCGTCAGGCGCGCAGGACCCGGTCCCCTGCGCGCGGGCCATGGCCTGAACCACCCGGCCGGGTCCGCCGCGGACCGCCCGCCCGCCTGACCGCCCGTACCTTCCCCACCCGATGTGAAGGGAGACCTCCTGTGGAGGCCGTATCCCGCACCGCCCAGTGGACCGCCGCAGCGCGGGCCCTGGAGACCGAACGCGACGACCGGCTGTTCGCCGATCCCCACGCGCGCACCGTCGCCGACACGATCGGTTTCGAACTCCTCGACCGCTACGCGGGGGCCGGCACCGTGCCGTTCCTCGCCATCCGCACCACCTACCTGGACCGGGCGATCGTCCGCGCCGTCGAGGAACACGGCATCCGCCAGGTCGTGTTCCTCGCGGCCGGCATGGACACCCGCTTCTACCGGCTCCCGTGGCCCGACGGCGTGAGCGTCTACGAACTCGACCGCCCCGCCCTCCTGGAGGCCAAGGCGCGGATGCTCGCCGACGAGCCCGCCCCCGCCGGACGCACCCGCGTCACCGTCCCCGTCGACCTCACCCAGGACTGGACGGGGCCCCTCAAGGAAGCAGGCTGGCACAGCGACGAACCGGTGCTGTGGGTGGTCGAGGGCCTGCTGTTCTTCCTGCCCGAGCACGCGGTCCGCAACCTGATCTCGACCCTGGCCTCGCACGCGGCGCCCGGCTCGGTGCTGCTCGGCGACGTCATCAGCAAGGCCGCCCTGGACAACCCGCTCTCCCGCCCCTTCCTCCGCTGCCTGGAGGAGGACGGCAACCCGTGGCTGTTCGGCACCGAGACCCCGGAGCGGCTCCTCACCGACTGCGGCTGGGCCGTGCGCGAAGTCCGTCAGCCGGGCGAACCGGGCGCCGACTTCGGCCGCTGGCCCTACCCGGTCCCGCACCGCGGCGTCCCGGGCGTCCCCCGGTCCTTCCTGTTCACCTGCGACCTTCCCCCTGCTGAGGTGAGAGCGGCATGAGCGCCACCCACGAGTTCCACCAGCGCGTCATCAGCGACGCGGGGGCCGCTGTACGCGGACTCACCGTCGCCCTCGGCGAACGCCTCGGCCTCTACCGCGCCCTGGCCGAGGCCGGACCGCTCACCCCGGCCGCCCTCGCCGAACGCACCGGGATCTCCCGGCGCTACGCCGAGGAGTGGCTGCACTCCCAGCTCAGCGCCGGGTACGTCGAACGCCACCCGAGCGCCGACACGTACACGCTCCCCGCCGCGCACGTCCCCGTCCTGGCCGACCCGCAGGCCGTCACCTTCGCCGCCGGGTTCTTCACCGCCCTCAAGGCGCTGTACGCCACCGAGGACCTGCTCGTCGGCGCCTACCGGACCGGCGACGGCGTCGGCTGGGCCGAGCACGACCCGGCCCTGGACACCGGGATGGGAAGCTTCTTCCAGCCCACCTACGAACACCGGCTCGTCCCCGACTGGCTGCCCGCCCTCGACGGGGTCACCGCCAAACTGGCGGCCGGCGGCACCGTCGCCGACATCGGCTGCGGCGTCGGACACACCACACTGCTGATCGCCAGGGCGTTCCCCGAGGCCACCGTCCACGGCTTCGACTACTGCGAAGAGGCCATCGTCATCGCCCGGCAGCTCGCCGAGGAGGCCGGACTCTCCGACCGCGTCCGCTTCGAGGTCGCCTCGGCCGACGACTACCCGGGCTCCGGCTACGACCTGGTCACCTTCTTCAACGCCCTGCACGACATGGGCGACCCCGTCGCCGCCGCGCAGCACGCGTACAAGTCCCTGGACCCGGAGGGGACCTGGATGCTCGTCGAGTCCAACGTCTCGCCCCAGGACATCGACACCGACACCCCCGCCGCCCGCATGTTCATGGCGCTGTCCGCCGTGATGTGCCTGCCCGTGGCCGTGGCCCAGCGCGGACCCCACGCGCTCGGCAACCACTCCGGCGAGAAGGCGTTCCGCGCCATCGCCCAGGAGGCCGGCTTCACCCGCTGGCGGCGCGCGGCCGAGACGCCGGTCAACGCCGTCTACGAAGTACGGCCCTGAGCCCCGCGCCCGCGCCCCGCGCCACCACACCGAGGAGTCACCATGGGCGTCGCCGCCCCCCTGCCCGTAAGCGACCGGTTCCTGGAAGTCCTGGAACGGCTCAGCTCCCGCTCCATCGAGGAGTACTACAACCCCTACCAGCAGTTCGACTGGCCCGAGAAGCTCGAAGAGGGCCGGCTGTGGATGACCCCCGAACTGCTCACCGTCTACGGCACCCCCTTCTACGAACAGCTCGGCGAGGAGGCGGTGCGGCGGCTCTCCAAGTGGGAGAGCATCAACTTCTACAGCCTCAACGTGCACGGCATCCGGGAGCTGCTCATCGAGGTCGTCGGCCGCATCCACATGCCCGGCTTCGAGGTCCCCTCCGACTTCTTCCACCACTTCATCGGTGAGGAGAACGAACACATGTGGTTCTTCGCCGAGTTCTGCCGCCGCTACGGCCAGAAGATCTACGGATCGACCGCCATGCGCGCCGACTCCGCGTGGGAACCGGAGGTGGAGAACTTCCTCGTCTTCGCCCGGATTCTCTTCTTCGAGGAACTCGTCGACCACTACAACATGCGGATGGCGCAGGACGAGTCGCTCTGCCACACCATCCGCGAGGTCAACCGCATCCACCACCAGGACGAGTCCCGGCACATCGCCTTCGGCCGCGAACTGGTCTCCCTCCTCTTCAAGCGGATGCGTGAAACCGTCACCACCGAGCGGCTCGCCGAGGTGGAGGACTACCTCAAGAAGTACGTCGTCTACAGCGTCAACTCCCTCTACAACCCGCACGTCTACCGCGACGCGGGCATCGCCGACCCGCTGGCGCTGCGCAACGCCCTGGTCGCCGACGAGCGGCGCCGCCCGTTCGAGCGCAAGGCCATCCGCAAGCCGCTCGGCTTCTTCCTGAAGACCGGGATCTTCACCGACGACGTACTGCCCGCCATCTGAACGAGCCGTCCGCCGTCCGAGAGGTGACTCCACCATGACCGTGACAACCCCTTCGAGCGTCGGGGAGATGAGGGGCCTGCCGTCCCTCGGTCCCGAGGGAACCGCCCTGCTGCGGCTCCTCGACGACACCTTCGAGGGCTGGGGCGTCTACGCGGGCGCCAGCCCGATGACCATGCCCCCGCTGCTGCCGGCCGCCGACCTGGCCCGCCTCGACTACTACGACAACTTCCCGCACCAGGCCGTCGTCGCCGCCCCGCTCGACCTGGCGGCCCGGGCGACCAGCGAGTTCTGCAGGGAATCCGGCTGCTTCCCCTGCGACGCCCTCCAGCCGGCCTCGCTCGGCCTCCCCTCCGCGTCCTGCTACGCCGTGTACATAGACCACCAGGGCCGCGAGGTCGCCGACGACACCCTGGTCACCGTCGTCGGCTGGTGCTTCCGCAAGGAACAGCACTACGAGGACCTCCGCCGCCAGCTCGGTTTCCACATGAGGGAGATCGTGGCCATCGGCAGCCGGCAGCACGCCGAGGCACACCTCACCGCCTTCACCGCGCGGATCAACGCCTTCGCCGAGGCCCTGGACCTGCCGCTGCGCCGCGAGGCCGCCTGCGACCCGTTCTTCGACAAGGGCAGCTCCAAGGCGCTGCTCCAGCGGCTGACCCCGGTCAAGCACGAGTTCCTGTACGAGGACCTGGCGATCGCCTCGGTCAACACGCACCGCAACTTCTTCGGCGACCGGTGCGGCATCAGCCTCGCGTCCAGCGGGGGCCCGGCCTTCACCAGCTGCGTCGCCTTCGGCCTGGAGCGGTGGCTGTCCGCGCTGACCAGACGCTACGGAAGCTGGTCGGCGGCGACCGCGGCCGTTCTGCGCGCGAATGCGGCCGGGCCGGCGATCTGACGTGCCGACCCGACCCGTCGCCCCGTCGGCGGGCGGCCTGGGCTGGGCGAATCTCGGCATGGACATCGTGTCCGTCACCCGTGTCCGCCGACTGCTCGCCGAATACGGCGAGGACTTCTTCCAGCGGATGCTCACCCCCGGCGAACTCGCCGACTGCAGCACACCCGGCGGGCTCGACGTACTGAGCCTGTGCGGCCGGATCGCGGCCAAGGAAGCGGCGTTCAAGACCCTCCGCGTCCGGGGCAGGTTCCTGCCCTGGCTCGACATCGTCGTACGGCGCTCCGAGGGCGGCTGGCCGCTCGTGGAGCTCCGGCGGGCCGCGGCCGAGATGGCCGCCGAGTCCGGTATCGCCGAGATCACCGTGTCCATCAGCCACGACGTGGACTACGCCGTGGCCGTGGCCGCCCCGGTCCTCAGAGCCGGCTCCCCCGGGTACGCCTTACCACCGGGCCTCCCCGTACCGGGCGGTACCGGTCCCGCACCCCACCTCTCATCCATGTACAGCACTTCAAGGAGAGCACTCATGTCCGACGGCCTGCAGCAGGTGAAGAACTGGCTCCTCGCCCGCCACTCGGAGCGCGAAGACATCGCCCCCGACCTGGACCTCATCGAGAACCGTCTGATCGACTCGCTGTCCTTCGTGGAGTTCGTCTTCCTGCTGGAGCAGCACAGCGGGCGGTCGATCCAGATGGAGACCCTGGAGGTCGACGAGATCCGCACCCTCGCCGCCATCGAGTCCCACTTCTTCCCGGTCGAGGTGAGCCAGGCATGAGCAAGCGACTGTTCACCTCGGAGTCCGTGACCGAGGGCCACCCCGACAAGATCGCCGACCGGATCAGCGACACCATCCTCGACGCGCTGCTCCGCGAGGACCCCTCCTCACGCGTCGCCGTCGAGACCCTGATCACCACCGGCCTCGTCCACATCGCCGGCGAGGTCACCACCGAGGCGTACGCACCCATAGCGGCCCTCGTCCGCGGGGCGATACTCGACATCGGCTACGACTCCTCGAAGAAGGGCTTCGACGGCGCCTCCTGTGGCGTCTCGGTGTCCATCGGCGCCCAGTCCCCGGACATCGCGCAGGGCGTCGACACCGCCCTGGAGAAACGGGCCGAGGGCCAGGGAACAGGAGACGAGCTCGACAAGCAGGGCGCGGG